>NZ_JBFUFC010000196.1:0-7338 GCF_056403635.1 Microbacterium sp. P2_F9
GCTCAGCGCGGGACCGTCGATCCCCAGGCCGACGACGGGCGCGTGGCCCTGGCCCGCACCCAGGTAGAAGGCGACCGAAATGACGGTGATGGCGCCACCGGTGGCGAGCGGGACACGGACCGGGAGACCGCGCCGGGCACCAAGAACGAATGCGACGATCACACCGAACACGGCGAACGCCGCGGCGTCCGCTCGCGCGCCCGCCCCGACGATCGCGCCCAGGACAGCGAGCGCTGCCAGTAGGATCCGCCGTCGGCCGATTGTTCGGAAGGTGCCGAGCAGACAGATCCAGGTCAGGGCTGCGGAGAGCAGTGCCCATGACGAGGGATTGGTCGAGGGGATGATGAACAGGCCCAGCGGAACGATAGCTGTCAGTGTGGAGACGAGCAGGGAGGGCCTGAGTGCACGCGGAAGCGCGAAGAAGGCAGCGGTGAGCAGACCTACTGCGAGGAGCGCGTTGGCAGTTCGCATGAGGAGCACAGAGATCTGCACATCGGGTCCTGCCATTGTGGACATCGCCGCGTAGAAGAGCGGAGGATATTGCGGCCCCGTGTTGAGGTGCCGGGCCTCGCTGAGTCCGGTGGCAGAGGCATCCCAACACGCGCCGCTGATCCCCGACTCAAACGCGAAGCACGCCACATCCGCCACGATCGCCGGTACGAGGCGGGTGGCAGAGTCGCCCGAGTCTTCGCACAACCCAGCCCGCTCACCGAGGCCGCACCAGATCGACGGCAAGTGGTAGTCGTCATCGGGGCTCGACCCGACCGTGCTCGTGAAGCCCCAGGCGACGAGCGTGACGAACAAGAGGAGCGGAATGCTGATCGCCGCGATCCGCTTCAGGGTCGTCAATGCCGGCATCCTCATCGCGCCATCGTATGGGGCGATGAGGCCGCCGGCCGCTGCGCGCGCTGACGCGACTGCTCAGGGGCCGCTCATGCGCCCGCCGATAGACTTGGCGCCGACTACCGAGGAGCCCCCGAGACATGACCGATTCGATCGCGCCTGCCGCCGAGACCCCTGACCAGGATGTCTTCGAGCAGAAGACCGTCCGCCTTGCCAAGCGCGAGCGCCTGATCGCGCAGCGGACGGATGCCGCTGGTGGCGCCTATCCGGTCGCCGTGCCGGTCACCGACACCATCCCCGCTCTGCGGGAGCGGTTCGGCACGCTGGAGGCCGGTGCCGAGACGGGGCTCACGACAGCCGTGGCCGGGCGCATCGTCTTCAGCCGCAACACCGGAAAGCTCTGCTTCGCGACCCTGCAGGCAGGCGACGGCAGCCGCATCCAGGCGATGGTGTCGCTCGCCGGCGTCGGCGAGGAGTCCCTCCAGGAGTGGAAGGAACTCGTCGACCTCGGCGACCACGTGTTTGTCCGTGGCGAGGTCATCTCCAGCCGCCGTGGGGAGTTGTCGATCATGGTGGCGGAGTGGCAGATCGCCTCGAAGGCGATCCTGCCGCTGCCGAACATGTACGGCGAGCTGAGTGAGGAGAGCCGCGTGCGCAGCCGGTTCCTCGACCTCATCGTCCGCGACCAAGCGCGGGAGACCGTCGTCGCTCGCGCGAAGGTCAATGCCAGCCTGCGCCAGACGTTCAGCGACCGTGGCTACCTCGAGGTCGAGACCCCGATGCTCCAGGTGCAGCACGGCGGGGCATCCGCTCGTCCGTTCGTCACGCGCTCGAACGCGTTCGACGCCGACCTCTACCTGCGGATCGCGCCCGAACTCTTCCTCAAACGCGCCGTAGTCGGCGGGCTGGAGCGGGTGTTCGAGATCAACCGCAACTTCCGCAACGAGGGTGCGGACTCGACGCACAGCCCCGAGTTCGCAATGCTCGAGGCCTACGAGGCGTACAGCGACTACAACGGCATCGCCGACCTCACCCAGGCGCTGATCCAGAACGCCGCAGTCGCGGTCGCTGGAACAACCACGGTGATATGGGCGGACGGCACCGAGTACGACCTGGGCGGCCAGTGGGAGCGCCTCTCGATGTACGGGTCGCTGTCTGAGGCGATCGGTCACGCCATCACGCCGGAGGATTCGCTCGCCGAGCTGCTCGGACTCGCGGCCGAGTCCGGGGTGGACGCCCCGCCGCACGCGACGCACGGCAAGCTCGTCGAGGAGCTCTGGGAGCACCACGTCAAGAGCGGCCTCACCCGGCCGACGTTCGTGATGGACTTCCCGCTCGACACGAGCCCGCTCGTGCGTGAGCACCGTGCAATCCCCGGCGTGGTCGAGAAGTGGGACCTTTACGTCCGAGGCTTCGAGCTCGCGACCGGTTACTCCGAACTCATCGACCCGGTCATCCAGCGAGAGCGCTTCGTAGGGCAGGCGAAGCTCGCCGCGCGCGGCGATCTCGAGGCGATGCGCATCGATGAGGAGTTCCTCCGGGCAATGGAGCATGGCATGCCCCCAATGGGCGGGATGGGCATGGGCATCGACCGCCTGCTCATGGCGATCACGGGGCTCGGCATCCGCGAGACGATCCTTTTCCCGCTCGTCAAGTAGCCTCGTCGCGCCCACGCGCGATCGCTCGAACGCCCACCCCTGCGGCAGGGGCTGGCCCGACGCATGCACGACCAGCGGGGATCGGCGATCTACGGCGCGTCATCGATCTTGGTTTGCCCTGACGCAAGGGCCGTCCGGTTCAGCAATCCGTGGAGGACTCGCGGCCCGCAAGTGGGCGGAGGCTTCGCGACCGCCACCGAGTTCTCCCGGTCGATCGTGCCGCAATCCATGGGGCTGCTCACGTAGGCAGGTGCGTCCGATACCTATCGGTGCTGATCTACTCGACGCTCGACCACGCGCTGTCGGACGTCGGGTCCCGGAGAGCGGGCGACCCAGCGGCTACGATCGACGGATGAGCAGCCCAGGATCCGGGCCCGATTTGAGAATTGTCGTCGCGATGACGACCTGCGACTCGGGGCCCTTTCTCCAACCGCAGCTGGATTCGATCGTCGATCAAGATCGCGCTCCCGATGCGCTGGTCGTAAGCGACGATGCTTCGACGGACGGAACCCTCGATTTGCTGACGGCCTTCGCGGCGTCGTCGGCCTTTCCTGTGACGGTAATACGCAACGCGTCGCGGAGCGGGTTGCACCGGAACAGCGCGAAAGCACTGCGCGAGGCGGCGGAACGCGGCGACGTTGTCGTGCTCGCGGCTCACGATGATCTCTGGGCACCCGAAAAGCTGAGCGCGATCGACCAGGCATTCGCAAGGCGACCCGATGTCTCGCTTTGGTTCTCGGACGCGGATCTGATCGATGCGGCCGACCGCTCGCTCGGCACGAAGCTGTCCGACTTGGTCACTCTCCGCGAGAGCGACCTCGCTGAACTCCGCCAAGGGGGAGGGATCGGCAGACTCATCCACGGAGGCACGATCAGCGGCCCAACCCTGGCGGTCCGCGCAGACGTGATCTCCGCCGGGGCTCTTCCTTTTCCGGAAGACTCCGACGCGCACTATCCCTACTTCTACGAAGATGCATGGATGGCACTGGTCGCGCGGCTGTTGGGCGAGTTCGCCACAGACCACCGGTGTCTGGTGCACTATCGCCGTCACCCAGGTCAGCTGTCCGCGCGAACGTCGGCCGTCGAAACGGGGAGAGCGTGGCGGAATGAGCGCCGCGAGGCGCGAATGCGTCATCGTATTGCCACTGGACTCATCGCATCGCGCATACGAGACCGACCCCAGATCGCTTGGATTCCCAGTCGTGCGGAGGAGGTGCTCGCTTTGGACTCCTTCCTGGCCGCGCGCACGATGCCGAAGGGGACGGCCGGACGCTCGCGTGCCCTGCTGCAGCAACTGAACCGCGGCTCCTACTCGCGTTTCGCCCGCGGACCACGAACGTTCGTGGCTGATCTCCTTGGTTTGTGAGCTGGCGAACAAGATGCGGGCCGAGCCACTCAGCCACTGGCCCGAGAGCGAAGGATTGGACGCCCATGGCACGCATTGATTTGAGTGGCACCGTGCCGTTCAACGATCTGCGACGCAACGCCGCCGACCTCACCGAGGAGCTCACCAACGCTTTCGAACGTGTGCTCGCGAGCGGATGGTTCGTAATGGGGCCCGAGCACGACGCGTTTGAGCAAGAACTACAAGCATTCGTCGAAGTGCCTCATGCCATCGCAGTGGCTAACGGGACCGATGCGCTTCAGCTCGCACTTACCGGTGTGGGTGTCCAACCGGGTGACCGGGTAATAACGGCCGCCAACGCCGGCGGTTACGCATCTGCAGCTGCCGAGCTGATCGGTGCGAAACCGATCTATGCAGATGTGGACCGGTCGACGCATCTCCTCACGCCCGAAGCACTCGACACTGTGTATCAAGAACTTGACAATACCCATGCAGTTGTCGTGGTCACACACTTGTACGGTGCAATGGCCGATATGCCCGCCATCATGGCATGGGCGAATTCGAGAGATGTTCTTGTCATCGAGGACTGTGCACAAGCACTTGGCGCCACCCGCGACTCGCGCCGCGCTGGCTCATTCGGTCATGCCGCGACAACCAGCTTCTATCCGACGAAGAACCTTGGTGCGTTAGGGGATGGCGGCGCCATCTTCACGTCAGACGACACGGTTGCGACGCGTATTAGGCGTCAACGCCAGTATGGTTGGGCGTCGAAGTACTCTGTTGACACTAGCGGAGGTCGAAACTCGCGTCTTGATGAGCTTCAGGCCGCATTCCTTCGGATCAAGCTGGCACGCTTGGACGTCTGGAACAGTCGTCGGCGGGAAATCCATCGCCGATATGAGCAGGCGCTGAGCAGTCCGAACGTCAGACTGGTGAACAGCGCGGCCGATGAATCGTTCATTGCACATCTCGCGGTGGTCGAAGCGCAGGACCGCGACATGGTGCGTAAACTCTTTTCTGACCACAGGGTCCGAACCGACATCCACTATCCGTTCCCGGATCACCTGCAGCCCCTTCGGCGGTCGGCGGCCAGTCCGTCTCTTGCGGTCACAGAGCGACTCGCGGGCCGTGTTCTTTCGGTGCCGTTGTTCCCGGAACTTACTGACGACGAGGTCGAACAGGTCGCTGGCATTTTTGGGCGACTGGGATAATAGGAGGCAACATTGGCGTCATTTGTTCACCAAAACGCGATCTGCGAGTCTCCACGGATTGGCGATGGAACGCGCATCTGGGCATTTGCCCACGTCCTTCCCGGCGCGATACTTGGTGCCGACTGCAACGTGTGTGATGGTGTCTTCATCGAGAACGATGTTGTAGTAGGGGATCGAGTAACAATCAAGTGCGGGGTTCAGTTGTGGGACGGGATCCGTCTGGAGGATGACGTGTTCGTCGGCCCGAATGCAACGTTCACGAACGACAAGTTCCCTCGAAGTCGTGTATGGCCAGCGAGTTTTGAGTCGACCGTGGTGCACCGGGGGGCGTCCATCGGCGCAAACGCTACGCTTCTGCCAGGGCTCTCTATCGGTGCAGGCGCGATGATCGGGGCGGGCGCTGTCGTCACTCGCGATGTACCGCCATTCGGAATTGTCGTTGGAAACCCCGCAAGACTTGTCGGGTACACCAACACAGTGCCGTCGGCGAGCGCCAAGACGCACAAAGCGCTCGAAGAGACCGTCGGGACTATGACGGCGCTAACGAGTGTGGTGGATATGCGGGGCTCGCTCGTCGCGGGTGAAATCGATAAGAACATCCCTTTCAGCCCGAAGCGATTCTTCGTCGTGCATGACGTTCCGTCGCGTGAGATTCGTGGCGAGCACGCCCACCATGCGTGCGAGCAGTACATGATTTGCGTGGCTGGGTCGGTGCGCGCGGTCGTTGACGATGGCACCAGGCGGGTCGAGCACGTTCTGGATCGTCCCGATCGTGGTCTCTACATGCCGCCCCTCACCTGGGGAACGCAGTACGACTACAGCCCAGACGCGATTCTTCTTGTTCTTGCCTCGCACGCGTACGACGCTGAGGACTACATTCGCGACTACGAGGAGTTCCTCGCGATCGTAGGAGCACCCGGCATAGGGGGCGCCCCCGACGAGCGATCGTCAAGGGGATGAGCGTCGAGACGTGCGAACTTATGCGGTGACGATCGTCCGCTTCGGCTCAACGCTAGGGTCGGTGGGCATAGACTTCGCTCCCGATCGGCTTCGGATGTCAGGGCACCGCCACTTCGGTCGAGCGTGTCGACGCACTTGTGGGTGGAGCGCGTCGAGCCGTTCGCCGAGCACGGCTCCCTGAGGCCAGCCCGCACCGTCTGTCGCGACGGACAGGCTGCCCATGGCGATCACCAGGATCGGAATCCGCGAGACGATCCTCTTCCGCTGGGTTGTGTGAGCTCGGGCCCCTGCTTCCCGATGCCGGGGTAGTTCTGGTCTGCTGCGGTGGGCTTGCTCAACTGCGACGGAAGGCCCATTCGGGCAGGTGCCCGGCGTGTACGAACGACCGGACGATCTCGGCAAGACCGTGCTCCGGTTCGAGGTCGCAAGCCTGAACGGCATAGCGCTCCGCGTGGGTCGAGCGGCCGAGCGCCCATGCCAGCCACGCGCACGTGGCCAGGGGTCCGGGGCGAAGGCTGGCCGGCGCGGCCGCCGCCGCCCGCCGGGCGAGGGCCAGGGCATTCTCGAGGCGCTCGGGCTGTGGCCGCTCGCCTTCACCCCACATATGCATCGCGAGGTGAGGCGGGTACTCCTCGCCCGACTCGCATCGYAGCTGAGCGTCGAAGGCTTCGTCGCCGGCTGCGAGTCCGCCGCACCACTCCATGAGCGCGATATCGCGCAGGGCGGGGCGGGTGAGGCACCAGATGATCGTGGCGGCATCGTAGGCGGGCAGGTTGTCCACGTCCCAACGCAGCGCATCCTCGAACAGAGCGGGCAGGTCATCGAGAGTGCATACGGCAGCGAGGGCGAGGGGGTCGATCCGGCGCTCCTCGGAAGGATCCGGACTGAAGGTATCGAAGTCGGGGACTTCTGCTGGGGTCGAAGGGCGGCCCTTGGTCCCGGCGCCCGCCGTCTCCTTCGACCGGGCGCGCGGCTGGGGCAGGCCGAAGGAGTCTCGCTGTGGCGAAGGCGCCTGATATCCACGGGCGCGGCCGGATGCGGCATCCGTCCCGCAGACGAGCGTGACCGCAGCGTCGAGCGCGCGCAGGGCGCGGCCCACTCGTTCGCGTTCGACGGAGTCGCAGTCCGGAAGCTCCGACCCCGCGATCTGGTCGCCGTCGGCCACCGCGAGGTGCTCTGCCCCGGCGGGCTCATCGTCCAACAGCTCAAGGGATCGTCCGCCGGCCAGGAGGTCCGGGTCGAGGTACGATCCCCACGCGTCGGCGGCGACGACCAGCGCGTCGGTCATCCGTAGGCCGCACGCGTCGGCACGGCGTTCGAG
>NZ_JBFUFC010000197.1:0-7303 GCF_056403635.1 Microbacterium sp. P2_F9
GCGTCGGGCTGGTGCTCGACGCGCGCGGGGCAGGTCTGCCGCGCGTGCTTCATTGGGGCGAAGCACTCGGTTCGCTGTCGCACGCCGCGCTGGAGAGGCTGGCAGACGGAGTGAGTCGCCAGTCCGCCCCTGGCACGCTCGATGCCGCCTGGCAGCTCTCGCTCATCCCGCAGGAGGGTGATGGCTGGACGGGAAGACCGGGTCTGCAGGTGCGACGAAATGGCCTCCTCCACCACTGCAGATGGCGCCTCGAGGGCATCGCCCACGAGACGAGCGCAGACGGTGTGCGCTGCGTCATCACGGCGGCTGATGCGGCATCCGCTCTGCGGCTCGAACTCTCCCTCAGCATCGAGACGGGTGGAGTGGTGTGGGTCGAGGCTGCGCTCGCCGCAGCAGAAGGCGAGACTGACGCGCGGTTCGAGGTGGACTGGCTCGAGCCGACCCTGCCGGTGCCTTCGAGCACGACGCATCTGACGACCTTCGACGGCCGCTGGACGAGGGAGAAGCGCCCCGTGACGACCGGGATGCCACCCGGCTCCACGGTGCGTCAGTCCCGCAGAGGCAGACCAGGCCACGACGCCCCCACTCTGTTCATCGCGTCCGAGGCCGAACCGCGCTGGCGCTCGGGCGCCCTGTGGGGCACCCACCTCGCGTGGTCGTCGGACGTGACGTACCGAGTGGATCGCGTCACCGACGCCGTGACCCTCATCGGCGCGGGCGAGCTGCTGCGCCCCGGCGAGATCGTCCTGAGCGCCGGCGAAGAGTACCGAACCCCGCGTGCGGCGTTCGTCTGGGCGGCCGATGGGCTCGACACGCTGGCGGGACGAGTGCACACGTGGCTGCGCGCGCGGCCGCAGCATCCGGTCTCCCCCCGCCCCCTCACCCTCAACACGTGGGAGGCGGTGTACTTCGACCACAACCCGGCGCGGATCGCGGAGCTGGCCGAGCGTGCCGCTGAAGTGGGGATCGAGCGCTTCGTGCTCGACGACGGGTGGTTCCTGGCACGGCGGGACGACACGACGAGTCTCGGCGACTGGACCGTCGACCGTGCCGTGTGGCCCGAGGGACTGGGGCCGCTCGCGCGCCAGGTGCACGGGCTCGGCATGGAGTTCGGTCTCTGGTTCGAACCGGAGATGGTGAGCGCGGACTCCGACGTCGCCCGCGCGCACCCGGACTGGCTGCTGCACGATCCGGGCCACCTGGATCACGCCCCAGAGCTCTCGTGGCGCACGCAGTACGTCATGGACCTGGCGAATCCGGCCGCGTACGGGCACGTGCGGGACCAGATCGACGCCCTCATCTCGGAGCTCGGCATCGACTTCATCAAGTGGGACCACAACCGCGACCTCACCGAGACGGTGCACGATGGCCGGCCCGGCACCCACGCGCAGATGGCGGCGGTCTACCGGCTCATCGGCGAGCTGAAGGAGCGGCATCCCGGCCTCGAGATCGAGTCGTGCTCGAGCGGCGGCGCGCGCACCGACCTCGGGATCATGGCGGTGTGCGATCGCGTCTGGGCGAGCGACTCGAACGACCCGGTGGAACGCCAGGACATCCAGCGCTGGACGGGCCTCCTGCTGCCGCCCGAACTCGTCGGCGCTCACGTCGGCCCCACCGAATCCCACAGTTCTGGCCGGACGACGGCCCTGAGCTACCGCATGGCGACCAGCCTGCTCGGCTCCGCGGGGTTCGAATGGGACATCCTCGGCTGCGACCAGGACGAGCTCGCCGCGATCACCAGGTTCGCGGCGCTGTACCGCGAGCTGCGGCCCATCATCCACGGCGGTGTCGTCATCCACCCGGAGCTGCGGGATCCCGCCTGGCGGGTCACGGGATTCGTCGCACCGGATGCCTTGCGGGCGGTCCTGGTCGTGGCGAACGTCGGAAGCCTCGAGGATGCCAGGGCCGAGCGACTGCGCATCCCCGGTCTGGATCAGGGGCGCGAGTACCGCGTGCGCGTGCGGCGGGAGATCGGCGCCGCCGCCTACGGGTGGATTGCGCCGGAGTGGTACACGAGCGGCGAGATCACGCTTCCGGCGGCGGTGCTCGCGCGGGTCGGGCTGCAGCTGCCGACCCTCTGGCCGACGCAGGCATTCATCCTCGACCTGGTGGCCGTCTAAGTCACCGGTCAGTGGGTCTGCAGCGCGACGAGGCGAGCATAGAGCCCGTCGCGCGCGAGGAGCGTGCGGTGGTCGCCGATCTCCACGATGCGTCCCGCATCGATCACGACGATCCGGTCAGCGCCACGCACGGTGGAGAGGCGATGCGCGACCACGAGCGTGGTCCGGCCCGCGCGGGCGCGATCGATGGCTGCGGTGACCTTCGACTCGGACTCCGGATCGAGGGCGCTGGTCGCTTCGTCCAGGACGAGGATGCGCGGGTCGCGGATGAGCGCGCGCGCGATCGCCAGCCGCTGCCGCTGCCCGCCCGACAACCGGGACCCGCGGTCACCCACGACGGCGTCCAGCCYGCCGGGCTGGTCGCGGACGATGTCGAGCGCGTTGGCGGCGCCCAGCGCGTCCAGGATCTCGGCGTCGCTCTTCTCGCCCACGCCATAGGTGACGTTCTGCCGGATGCTCCCATCGAACAGCGCCGTCTCCTGCGGGACGATCGCCACGCGGCGGCGCAGTGAGCGCAGGTCGAGGCCCGCGAGATCCTGCCCGTCGATGACGACGTCGCCCTCGACGGGGCGGACGAACCCGAGGATCACGTTCAGGATCGTCGATTTGCCCGAGCCGGACGGGCCGACGAAGGCGACCGTCTCGCCGGGCCGGATGTCCAGCGACAGTGCGTCCAAGGCCGCCCGCGGGGCATCCGGATACTGGACCGTCACGGCGCGCAGCTCGATTCGACCGTCGATGGCTCCCACCGGGGCCTTACCGGTGTTGTCCTCGACGTCCAGTTCGTCGGTCACCTCGGCGATGGAGCGCACCGAGTCCATGCCGCGGCTGAACACGGGCGCGACGTTCAGCAGCATGACGATCGCGTTGGTGAGCACCGTGAAGTAGGTCGTCAGGAGCACCACCTGCCCGGGCGTGATCGGCACCAGTCCGAGCACGGAGACCGCGGCCGCCCCGATCAGGCAGATGAGCCCGAGCACCTGATACGAGATCCAGGAGAGTGCGCCGAACCGGCCGTTGAGCACGTCGAGGTCGCGACCGGCGGATCGTACGGATGCCGCGCGCTCGGCCACCTGCGACGTCGCGAGGTCCTCCAGCCCGTGTCCGCGGGTGAGCGGCATGAGCGTCGCCATCTCGTTCACCTGCGCGGAGAGGCGCTCGACCTGACGGCGGAACTCCTCGTTGCGCTGCGTCGCGCGCCGCCGGATGTAGATGATGAGCCCCGCGGCGACCGGGATCGTGAGAGCGAACACGATGACGAACTGGGGCACGGTGATGGCGGTGACGACGATCGCGCCGACCAGGGTCGCGATCGAGCCGACCGCCGTGGGGAACACCTGCTGCATCGTCAGTTCGAGGTTCTCGACGTCGCGGATGATCTTGGTCTGCATGATCGAGGCGTTCTGGCGGTTGTGGTAGCCGAGCGAGAGACGCTGCAGACGCGCCGCGAGACCGGATCGCACGTTGTAGGCCATCGAGCGGGTCGCCGAAGACGTCAGCCGCACGACGATCATGTTGAACGGATAGTTCAAGGCGAGCAGCGCGAGAGCGAGACCGCCCCAGACCCACAGGCGGTCCACGGGGCCGCCGGCGACGACGATGTCGATGACCGCGGCGGTGATCGGAGGCAGAATCCACGCCGGACTGTCTTTGACGACGAAGCAGAGCATCGCGAGGATCAGGCTGCTGCGATGCGGGTGCAGCAGCCGCAGCAGCGACCGAAGCGGGTGCGATCGCTGAAGGCTTCCGGCCAGGAGGGCCTCCGCGTCAGCGAAGCCCGTCATGGACGACATCGTTCGGCGAGAAACGATGTCTGCGCGATCCACTGGTAGGACTGGCCGCCTTCGTGCTCGTTGTGGGCGTACACCTCGATGTGCTTGTCTGCGCCGGCGTAGTGGTTGAAGGCGGCGTAGACCGTCGATGGCGGGCAGATCGGGTCGAGCAGCGCGACCGAGAACAGTGCGGCGGCGTCTGCTCGCTTCGCGAAGTTCACGCCATCGAAGTAGGAGAGCGTCTCGAACACGCGCGGTTCGGCCCCGCGATGGACGGAGAGATAGCGGACCACCTCCTGATAGGGGTCCTGGCCGGTGAAGCCGACAGAGCGTTCGAAGTGGCAGAGGAACGGGACGTCCGGCATGACGCCGATCAGTCCTTCGGACAGCCCGGCCGCAGCGAGGGCGATCCCGCCGCCCTGGCTGCCGCCCGCGACCGCGACGCGCGACGCGTCGATCTGCGGCAGCGTTCGCACGGCGTCGACGGCGCGAACGGCGTCGGTGAACACCCGGCGGTAGTAGTAGTCCTCGGCGTGCTCGATCCCGCGCGTCATGAAGCCGCTCGATGAGGGACCGGTGCCGTGCGGGTCGGGGGTGCCCCCGCCGCTGCCCCACCCCGAGCCCTGCCCGCGGGTGTCCATGAACAGATGGGCATAGCCGGCCGACGCCCAGCCGAGCCGCTCGACCGGCAGGCCGCGCCCGCCGCCGTAGCCGTTGTATTCGACGACCGTGGGCAGCGGCCCTTCGATCCCGCGCGGGAGCGTGAGCCACGCCTTGACGGGGTCGCCCGCGAAGCCCGGAAAGGTGACGTCGAAGACGTCGAGGGTGCGGAACGGGGATGCCTCGGCAGTGACGACCACTTCGGCTCCGACGGCGCGGGACTCAGCGAGAGTGGAGGCCCAGAAATCCTCGAAGTCTGCGGGCTCACCCACGTCGGGCAGGTAGGTCTCCAGCTCGGTGGGTGAGAGATCGAATCGCGGCATCCATGCTCCTCTTGCGCGGTGTGTGACGGCGCCACGATAGACGCCGCGTCACTCGTCGCGCAAACTGCGCAAACCCGAGGGAGCTCAGATCAGTTGTGGATCCACACGTCGGTGCCGCTGGCTGACCAGTTGTAGATCTGCTGCGCGCGGGAGATCGGCATGCCGACGCAGCCGTGGCTCATGCGGTGACCCCAGTTGGTGTGCCAGTAGACGCCGTGGAACGCCTGGCCGCCGTTGAAGTACATGACCCACTGGACGTTCTCGGTCGTATACGGCGTGCCGTCGACGTTGAGGCCCTTCATCGTCTGCACCGGGTAGTGCGAGTTGATGCGGTAGTGCCCGGTCTCGGTCGGGAACGACAGGCCGCTGGAGATGAGCCAACTGTCGACGACCGCGCCGTTCTCCTTGAGGTACAGGCGCTGCTCGCTCAGGTTGACCTCGAGCAGTCGGACGATGGTCGTCGTGTTGAACGCGACTTCCTGGACGGGGAGCTGGTAGACGGCGTTGCCGGTGGCGAGCTGCGAGGCGAACCCGGCGGCGATGCCCGCCGTCGTCTCGAGCGCCCGGCCCGTCACGCCGGCCGTCGGCGTGCGCAGCACCGTTCCGGAGTCGTTGGCGATCACGGTCGCGGCGACGGCCGCCCGGTCGACGGCTGCCGGAAGCCCGTCGACCACCGGCTGGATCGGCTGTTCCTCGGCGGTGATCTCGAACGTGTTATCCGCGGTGCGTGTCACGGTCAGCCATGAGGCGAGGGTGGCCCGGTCGATCGGCACGGTCCGCTCGGCCCCAATATAGAAGCCGGCCGTGTCCAGCATGCTGTTCAGGGTGCCGACTGTCGCGTTCGCGACGTACGTCGGGACCTCAGGGGCGACCGCAGCAGTCGTGGCGGCGAGGTCGACCGTCAGGTCGCCGGCGACGAACGCATCCTGCAGGGCGGCCCGCACCGCTTCGACGTCGACGCCGGCGCCATCGACCGCGGGCGTGGCGACGTAGGTCGCCGACGCGGGGTCGAACGTGACGGTCGCGTCGGTGGGGTCGACGTACAGGCTGGGGACCGCTGCGCGCAGCGCCGCGACGGCGGTCGCGGTGTCGACGGTGACCTGGGCGTCCATCGGCGAGGCGAACCAGGCGCCGAAGTTCCAGGCAGGGTGCGCGGCGAAGGCCTCGTCCACCAGCGCGCGGGCATCGACGGAGGCTCCGAGGTCTGCGGCGGTGACCGTGGCGTCGGCGCCGGATCCGGTGAGGACGATAGTCGTGTCGGCGAGATGCTGCTGCACGGCCTCGACGGCCGCGCCCGGGGTGAGTCCACCGACGGGGACGCCGGCCACCGCGGTTCCGGGGGCGATCAGGACGAGCGAGGTGATGCCGAGCCCGACCGCGACGACCGCGACGGGAATCGCGATCCACAGCCAGAGCCGGCGACGGCGGGGAGCCGGCCCGGTCGACGCCCACTCGTACGCGGGCGGTGGGGCATCGGTGCCGCCGTCGAGAGGCTGCGACGCATCGACGAAAGGCTTGACCTCGCCGTCGACGGTCGTCTCGTCGGCGCCGGGCCTGGTCGCCAGATCTGTCATGCCATCACCCCCCGGCTCCTGAACACGTCCCCTAATGCTAAATGATGGGCGCGGTCGCTATGTCACCAGAAGATCACAGTCCGGTGACTTGTCAGGGCACGCACAGCTCCTGGAAACGCTCGCTGGTCTCCTGGAATGACTCGCCCAGCGCCGCGAGGTCCTGCACCTTCGACGTGTCGCCCTCCACGATCGCCTGCATGACGTCCGCCACGGTGGCGAACATGTCCTCGAGGTCCGGGAGGATCGCGGCGACCTCGTCGTTCGTGACATCGGATGCCGCATCGTGGAGCTTGCCCGCGGCCGCCTGCATCGCCTCGACCACGGCGGCGGGATCCTTGGCCGCAGCATCCTCGAATTCCCTGGTCGCGTCGGTGATGGTGTCCTGCACGAGCGCGCACCCCTCCGCGACCGTCTGGTCTGCGTCACCGGCCTGCTCGGCTGCCGTGGGGGAGGATCCGACACCGCCGGGGACGGTCGTGCACGCGGTCGATCCCGCGAGCGCGGCGACAGTGATGGCCAGTGCGGCGATGCATCGTCTCAGGGAGTCCACCTGTTCAACCTACGCGGCCGGTCGCGCCCCGAGGACGGGCAGCGTGCGACGAGCCGCATGTAACAAGTTTGTAAACACGGCATCCAAATCCCTGGGAAAGCTTGCTGGTCGTTTGTTCGTACGCTTTACTAACAAACATGACTGCATCGGAAGTGCAGCGCGGCTCATCCACCCTCGAGCCGGCGCAACCACACACAGGGCCCGCGGCCTCGCGCTCGTTCGGCCCGGGTCGCGCCCTCCGCCAGGGAGCGAAAGTGCTCCCCGAGCACGCTCGCGGCCACAACCGCGCGCTCGTCCTGCAGAC
>NZ_JBFUFC010000198.1:0-7251 GCF_056403635.1 Microbacterium sp. P2_F9
GGCTTCTCCACAGGCGCGGGATATGAATCCGCGCCTGTGGAGAAGCCAGATTCGAAGGCGGCTGGGGAGGAGAGGATGCCGTGGTCTGCGGCTCTCAGGAGCCAAGCAGATCGCCCCGCGCGGCGCGGGGGTTCGACGCGTTTCGTCTCGCTTCGCTCGCTCAACGACCGAGCGGTCGCGGTCGCGCCTCAGACCATACGAAGCTCGGCCTCGATCGCGTCCGCGGCCGACCGCAGGGCGGGCAGGTAGACCTCCACCACCCGGTCGACCGTGTCGCGCGTCGCACTCGTCGAGACGTTGAGCGCCGCAGCGACCGCGCCCGTGCGGTCCCGCAGGGGCACCGCGATCGAGCGGAGTCCAGGCTCGAGCTCGCCGTCCACGAGCGACCAGCCCTGCTCGCGCACCCGCACCAGTTCGTCGTGCAGTGCCGACGCGTCGGTGACCGTGCGGTCGGTCAGCGGGAGGAGAGCGGATGCCGCGGCCGCGGCATCCGATTCCGCCTCCGGCAAACCGGCCAGCAGCACGCGCCCCATGCTGGTCGCGTAGGCGGGGAAGCGCGTGCCGATCGTAATGCGGACGCTCATGATCCGCCGCGTGGGCACGCGCGCGACGTAGACGATATCGGGGCCGTCGAGCACGGCCGCCGAGACGCTCTCGTCGACATCGCGGGAGAGGCGCTCCAGGTGCGGCTGCACGATCTCGGGGAGCGAGAGCGCGGACAGGTAGCTGAAGCCGAGTTCGAGCACGCGCGGGGTGAGCGCGTACGTGCGGCTCGTGCCGTCGCCCGACCCGCGCACGTAGCCGAGCGTCTCGAGGGTCCGGAGGAACCGCCGGGCCGCGGCCCGGGGCATGTCGGCGCGGCGGGCGACCTCGCTGAGGCTCAGCTCGGCGTGCTCGGCGGCGAACGCTCGGATGACCGAGAGCCCCCGCGCGAACGACTGCACGAAGTCGACGGATGCCTCGGCGTCGGTCATGCCGCAACCTGAGGCTTCACCGCTCGAGGACGACGGCGAGGCCCTGGCCGACGCCGATGCAGATCGCGGCGACCGCGACTCCCCCGCCGCGCCGCGCGAGCTCGTGCGCCGCGTGGCCGATGATCCGCCCGCCGGACGCGCCGAGCGGGTGGCCGATCGCGATCGCGCCACCGTGGATGTTGACCCGCTCGGGGTCGAGGTCGGGCCACAGCTGCAGGCACGCGAGGCTCTGCGAGGCGAACGCCTCGTTGAGTTCGACGAGATCGACGTCCGCCCACGTGCGCCCGGCGCGCGCGAGCGCACGGTTGGCCGCCTCGACCGGGGCGACCCCGAAGACATCAGGGTCGTTGCCGAAGACCCCGCGGCCGGTGATCCGGGCGAGCGGCTCGGCATCCAGCGCGCCCTCCCGTCCGAGCAGCACGGCCGAGGCGCCGTCGTTGATGGAGGACGCGTTGCCCGCCGTCACGGTGCCGTCCGCGGCGAACAGCGCCTTCAGACCGCCGAGCTTCTCCATCGTCGTGTCGGCACGGATGCCCTCGTCCCGCGCGAGCTCGGCACCCGGCACCTGCGCGATCTCGGCGTCGTACACGCCGGCCGCCCAGGCCTCGGCGGCGAGGCGGTGGCTGCGCAGCGCGAAGTCATCCTGCGCCTCCCGCGAGATGCCGTAGATGCTCGCGAGCTTCTCGGCGGACTCTCCGTTGGAGATCGTCCAGTCCTTGCGCAGCGCCGGGTTCGTCATCCGCCACCCGATCGACGTGTTCCAGAGCGTTTGGTTGCCGACGGCCGGCCACGGCTTCGGCGACTTCTCGACGACGAACGGCGCCCGGCTCATCGATTCGACCCCACCGGCCAGGATGAGGTCGGCGTCGCCGGACTCGATCGCCCGCGACCCCTGGATCACTGCCTCGACGGCCGACCCGCACAGGCGGTTCACCGTGACGCCGGACACGCTCGAGGGGAACCCCGCGAGCAGCGCGCCCATGCGGGCGACGTTGCGGTTGTCTTCGCCGGCCTGGTTGGCGTCGCCGAAGATGACGTCGTCGATGCGCGCAGGGTCGATTCCGGTGCGCTCGACGGCCGCACGCATCGCGACGGCGGCGAGATCGTCGGGACGGATGCCGGACAACGCGCCGCCACCGCGCCCGAACGGGGTGCGCACAGCGTCGTAGATGTAGGTCGCGGTCATGTCAGTGCTCCTCTGGCGTTTCGTCTCGCTTTGCTCGCTCAACGACCGGGGTCGGCGTCATGTCAGTAGCCTTCTGCGATGCCGGTCGCGGCATCCGTCAATCGGAGTCCGGTGAGCGCGGCGAGTGAGGCGACCGTGTTGTCACCGAACGCCTCGCGGACCACGAGTCCGTCCGCCGTGACGTCGAAGACGGCGTGGTCGGTGTAGACGCGGGTGACGCAGGCCACGCCGGTGAGCGGGTACGTGCAGTCCGCGACGAGCTTGGACTCCCCATCCTTGGTGAGGAGGTCGGTCATGACATAGACCGACTTGGCGCCGATCGCGAGGTCCATCGCGCCGCCGACCGCGGGGATCGCGCCCGGGGCGCCGGTCGACCAGTTCGCGAGGTCGCCGGTCTCGGACACCTGGAACGCACCGAGCACGCACACGTCGAGGTGCCCGCCGCGCATCATGCCGAACGAGTCGCCGTGGTGAAAGTACGCCGCACCGGGCAGCTCGGTGACCGCCTGCTTGCCCGCGTTGATGAGATCGGGGTCGACGGCGTCGCGCTCGGGCGCCTGGCCCATCCCCAGCATCCCGTT
Organism: Microbacterium sp. P2_F9; assembly: GCF_056403635.1. NCBI lineage: Bacteria > Bacillati > Actinomycetota > Actinomycetes > Micrococcales > Microbacteriaceae > Microbacterium > Microbacterium sp. P2_F9. Next base: position 2,742 of record NZ_JBFUFC010000198.1, read on the forward strand.
CTCGGTGTGCAGGATGATCTCGAGGTCGTCGGGCAGGAAGTTCGCCACGAGGGTCGGTGCGCCGATGCCGAGGTTGACGTACGAGCCCTCCGGAATGTCGGCGGCGATGCGCGCGGCGAGCTCGTCGCGGCTGATGCGGGTGGTCATCGGTGCGACTCCTTCTTGGACGGCCGATCGAGCGGGAGACCCTCGAGATCGACCCCGCCGACGAACGCGCCGTCGTGAAGCCACGGGCGCTCGCCCACCGCGACGACGCGGTCCACGAAGATCCCAGGGGTGACGATCGCCTCCGGATCGAGGTCGCCGAGCGGCACGATCTCATCGACCTGGACGATGGTGCTCGCAGCGGCGGACGCCATGATCGGGCCGAAGTTGCGGGCGGTCTTGCGGTAGACGAGGTTGCCCCACCGGTCGGCCCGCAGCCCGCTCACGAGTGCGAAGTCCGCTTTGATGGGGTACTCGAGCACATAGTCGCGGCCCTCGATCTGGCGGAGCTCCTGGCCCTCGGCCAAGAGCGTCCCCACGCCGGTCGGCGAGAAGAAGCCGCCGATGCCGGCACCGGCTGCGCGGATTCGCTCGGCGAGATTGCCCTGCGGGACGATCTCGAGCTGGATCTCGCCGGCCCGGTAGAGACCGTCGAACACCCACGAGTCGTGCTGCCGAGGAAACGAGCAGATGATCCGGCGCACGCGTCTGCGGGCGAGCAGCGCGGCGAGCCCGACATCGCCGTTGCCCGCGTTGTTGCTGACGATCGTCAGGTCGCCCGCGCCCTGCTCGATGAGGGCATCGATGAGCTCGACCGGCTGACCGGCCCGCCCGAACCCGCCGATCATGACGGTGGAACCGTCGGGGATGCCGGCGACCGCGGCAGCGGCATCCGGAACCGTCTTGTCGATCATGCGCGTCCAATCCGTTCGCTGTGCGAACGCGTGTTCGTCTGTCGATACAGAATAGCGTGACCTCCAGAATTCTCATAGTCCTTACCTGATGTCGGGCGTAAGGTGAAGTCATAGGAGAAAGGAATCGCCATGGCGACCGCGACGATGACGAGCAAGGGCCAGATCACCGTGCCCAAGGAGGTGCGCGACGACCTCAAGCTGGTCACGGGCTCCAAGGTCATGTTCGTGAAGCTGCGCGGGGGTCAGTACCGCCTGATTGCCCGGACCGGCAGCGTCGACGACTTCATCGGGATGCTCTACGACCCCGACCAGCCCGCGCTCACCATCGAAGAGATCAACGACGCCATCGCTGAAGGCGGCGCAGCCAGTGGAATGCGTGGACTCGAGGACGAGCGCTGATGCCCATAGAAACGATGATCGGCATCGACACGAACGTCGTCCTGCGGGCAGTGCTTCGCGATGACCTACAGCAGTCGGCCACCGCTGCACGCCTGTTCCGCGAACTCACGCCCAGCCGTCGCGGCTTCATCACGCAGGTCACACTCGCCGAGACGTACTGGGTCATGGCACGCGCCAAACGACTACCGCGCGACACGTGCCTCGCCGTCATCCGCAGCCTCGTCGAGACCGAGGTGCTCGAGTTCGACGACGGCGAGACAGTCGTGCGCGCCCTCACCCTCGCCGAGGAAGGCGCCGACTTCGCCGATGCGCTCATCCAGGGCAACATGGAGCTCTTCGGCGCCGAAGAGACCGTCACTTTCGATCGGGATGCCGCGGAGCGCCTGGGCTGGCGTCTCCTCGCCGACGACTGAGGGGGCCGACGGCTGAGCCGGGCTACGGCTCGAGCGCGAGCGAGGCCGGGATCGGCACGATCCCCTGCCGCAGCACGATGACCTCGCGGGCGTGGTCGTGCAGGCGCACGTCCTCCGCGGTGGTGGGATCCCACCGCGGCACCGGCTGCGCGACCCCGTCGTCGCCCGGCACGACGAAAACGCTCATGCACTGGGTCGTGAGGGTCAGCTCGTGCGGGGCCCGAGGGTCGGCGGTCGAGACGCGGATGCTGAGGTGCATGCTGTGCGGGCTGGTGTAGATGAGCCGCGCCTCGACCTCGGCGAGGTCGCCGATCCGCACCGGCGCGAAGAAGTGGATGCCACCGGAGTAGACCGCGACCGCCTCGCTCTCGCGGTCGCCGTCCCGCGCCCAGGAGGCCGCGCAGGCGTAGGCGGCTTCGTCGATCCACCGCATGACGGTGCCGCCGTGCGCCTTGCCGCCCCAGTTGACGACGCCTGGCGGCACCAGGAAGCGCAGCGTCACGCGCGGGCCGCGGCCGGCGTCGGTGTACTCCTCGTCGAGCATGAGCCGCTTGATCTCGGCCCGCGCGGCCATGCGATCCTTCGCCGCGCTCTCGAGCTTGTGATCGGATCGGGATGCCGGCTCCCAGACCGGCACCTCGGTCGCACGTCCGTCGGCATCCTTCGCGACGAACACGAGGACGCAGGTCGTCGCCGGGCGGTACGACCGGGTGCTGACCTCCGCTGCGGAGACCGTGACCACCACGTGCATGCTGGTGCGGCCGGTGAGGACGATCCGCGCCTGGACCTCGACGAGGCTGCCCGGCCGGATCGGCCGGCGGTGCGTGACGTTGCCTACGTAGGCGGTCACGCAGTACGCGCCCGACCAGCCGACGGCGCACGCGTAGCCGGCCTTGTCGATCCACTCCATGACGCTGCCGGCGGCGATGGACCGTCCTCCGGCAGCCGTGTCGGCGGGCGTCGTCATGAAACGCAGCGTGATCCGGTCGTCGCGACCGGCCGTGCGAAGGGGTGTCGGCGTGCTCACGGCGCCAGCCTAGGGGCGCGGCATCCGCTCGTCAGTGCTCGCCTGCGAATACTTCATTCGCAATCCGGAAGGCGGTGTTCGCCGCGGGGACGCCGGAGTAGATCGCGGACTGCAGGATCACCTCGCGGATCTCGGCCACGGTCAGCCCGTTGCGGAGGGCCGCGCGCAGGTGCATCGCGAGCTCTTCGTGGTGGCCGTGCGCGATGAGCGACGAGAGCACCGMGACAGATCGCGACCGCCGGTCGAGGCCCGGCCGCGACCAGACATCGCCCCACGCCACGCGCGTGATGAAGTCCTGGAAGTCGGCGGTGAGCTCGGTCGTGTTTGCGACCGCCCGGTCGACATGTGCGTCCGACAGTACGGCCCGGCGCACCGCCATGCCCTGGTCGTAGCGCGCCTCGTCGGTCAGCCCTTCACCCTCAGGTCTGGTCATGTACCGCTCCTTCCACGTCGTAGCCCGCCGCTTCGGCGAGGCCGTCGAAGAACTCCCGCAGCACCGCGGCGGTGCCCTCGGCGTCGTCCGCGGGCGGCAGGTGTGCGGCATCCGCGAGGCCGATCGGCCGCCCGTGCTGCACGTCCTCGGCGATGCGCCGCAGGTCGGCCTCGGGCGTCACCGCGTCGTGGGCGCCCCAGACCGCGAGCACCGGCACGGCGATGTCGCCGAGGAGGTGCCGCACGTCGTAGGCGGCGAGCGCCTCGCAGCAGAGGGCGTAGCTCTCGTCGTCGGTGTCGCGGAGAGCGTGCAGCAGCCGGCCGGAGATGTCGGGATTGCGCTCGATCGAACCCGGCGCGAACCAGCGCTGGGCCGAGCCGATGACGAGCGACGCGGTGCCCTGCACCCGCACCTGGGCCGCCCGCTGGTGCCAGCCGTCCGGCTCGCCGATCTTCGCGGCCGACGCGATGATCGCGGCGGAGCTCACGAGTCCGGGATGCCGGAGCAGCAGTTCGAGCCCCACGGCGCCGCCGAGCGAGACGCCCGCGTACCGCACGTCGGTCTCGCCGAGCTCGTCGAGCGCCTGGGCGACGGCGTCGGCGATCTCGCCGATCGTGAACGGCGACGTCGCGGCGGGCGCCCGGCCGTGCCCTGGCAGGTCGAGGATCGCCACCCGGTACCCGTCGCCGAGGAGCGGCACGACCTTCTCCCACAGGACGGCCGAGGTGCCGAGCGAGCAGCCGAGCACAAGGAGCGGTGCCCCGGCCGGACCCTGGGGCGCGGTGAGGGCGATCGGTGGAACGGTCACGGAGCCTCTTTCGGTGTGGGCCCACGCCCGGTGGTCTGGTCGACGACCCGCGCGGCGAGCCCGACGTACTGGGCGGGATCGAGCAGGGCGGCGACGTCGATGGGCGCGGCGCCCGCGCCTTCGAGTGCGGCCGTGACGAGCGCGCCGAGGTCCTCGCCCTGTGCGGCCGCCGCGACCAGCCCGGCCACGGCAGCCTTGCCGATCACCGGAGCGAGCACGATCGAGAGGCGTTCGGCGACGATGAGCCCGCGGGTGAGCGCGAGGTTGTGTGCCACGGCGGCGTCATCCACCTGCAGCCCTCGGACGAGCACCGCGCCGTGCGCGGCCACGCCGCGGGCGAGGCTCAGCAGCTCGGTGAGCGTCGGCCACTCCGCGTGCCACGCGCCGTCCGGCCGCTCGTCGACCGCGAATGCGGCCGCCAGGTGCAGGGTCGCGCCGAGCTGCGGGGCGCGCAGCGCGGCGGAGCGGATGAGGACGGATGCCGCGGGGTTGCGCTTCTGCGGCATCGCCGACGATCCGCCGCCCGCACCC
>NZ_JBFUFC010000199.1:0-7175 GCF_056403635.1 Microbacterium sp. P2_F9
GACGTGGAACGGCAGCAGCAGGGTGCCGATCATCGCGGCGAAGAAGATGCCGAGGCCTTTGAACTGGATGCGGGCGAACGCATACGCGGCCAGGGCGGACGAGAACACCGTGCCGATCACGGACCCGACCGCGATGATGAAGGAGTTCAGGAAGAACTTCCACATCGGCACCCCGGCGATGCCTTCGGACACCTTGATGTAGTTGTCGATGGTCGGGTTGTTCGGCAGCAGTCCCATGTTCTGCCCGAACTCCGCGTTCGGCTTGAACGTGGCGAACAGCAGCCAGACCAGCGGGTAGAGCACGACCGCGGTGATCGCCAGCAGCACCACGAACCAGATCACGGTCTGCCAGGTCTTGCGCTTCACCTTGCGGCGGCGGGTGGGGACGGGCTTGGTCTCGGGGCCGAGCTGCTGGACGGTGTCGAGCTGGTTTTCGACCATCGTGAACGAGGGCTCGCCGAAGCTTGCAGTGGTCATCGGCTGTCTCCTGAGTAGTGGACCCATGATCTCTGGGTGCGGAAGAGGATGAACGCGATCACCGCGACGACGATCAGCAGCACCCACGCGATTGCGGACGCGTACCCCATCTGCCCGTCACTGAAGCCGCGCTTGTACAGGTAGAGGGTGATGAAGTTCGTCATCCCGGCGGGACCGCCGGAGCCGTTGCTGATGATGTACGCGGAGGTGAACACCTGGAACGCGGCGATCAGGCCGAGCAGCAGGTTGAAGAAGATCACCGGGGACAGCATCGGGACCGTGACCGCCCGGAACCGGTGCCAGGGTCCGGCGCCGTCCATCTCTGCCGCCTCATACAGCTCCCGGGGGATCTGCTTCAGGCCGGCGAGGAAGATCACCATGGTCGCACCGAACTGCCACACCGCGAGGAGGATCATCGCGGGGAGCACCAGGTCGGGATTGCCCATCCAGCCGCCCAGGTYGATCCCGAAGAACGACAGCGAGTTGTCGACCGGGCCGTCCTCGGCGAACATCGCCCGCCACACGATCGCSACACTCACSGACCCGCCGATCAGCGACGGGGCGTAGAACGAGGAYCGGAAGAACCCGGCRCCCTTGTCSCGGAAGTTCAGCAGCATCGCCACYCCSARSGCSGCRGCCAGGGTGATCGGGGTGCCGACCAGSACGTAGATCAGGGTGATCTGCGCGGACTGCATGAACGACGGGTCATCSGTGAACATCCGGATGTAGTTGTTCAGCCCGATCCAYTTCGGCGGGGAGAAGATGTTGTAGTTCGTGAACGASAGGTACAGCGARTACGCCATCGGGATGATCGTGAGCCCGAAGAACCCGATCAGCCACGGAATCAGAAACCCGTACCCCGCCARMGACTCCTTCACCAGCCGCGAACGCTGACCCGGACGATCCAGCTCTTCTCGCCGCCGCTTGCGCAGCAACGCTCGCCGTGACGGCTTCTGGCCGGTCACGATGACCCTCGTCGTTGTGGTGCTCACGTCGGCTCTCCTGGTTGGTCGTTCGATGGGGTGGTGTTCCGGGGCCCGGACACGGCGGTCCGGGCCCCGGAAGGTCTTACTGGTTGAGGACGACGTCCATCTCGGAGAAGAACTGGGCGACCGCGTCGTCGACGGTGATGGTTCCGAAGCCGAGCTCGGTGCCGAGCTGGCGGAACTTCTCCTCGAGCGACCCGGCGCCGACGATCGGCACCGGCGGGGCGTCACCCAGGCGGTCGGCGATCGAGGCCTCGTAGTCCTTGATCTGCTGGCTCAGCGGGTCGAGGTCCGCAGCGGCGAGCGCCGTCTCGGAGGCCGGGAGGCCGCGGTTGGTGCCGAAGATCTCACCGGATGCCGGCGAGTTGATCAGGAAGTTCACCAGCGTCGCAGCCGCCTCGGGGTGCTCGGTCTTCGCGGAGATCGTGTGCAGCATCGACGGCTTCAGGTACAGGTCCTTCGCACCTTCCTTCGTCACCGGAGGGGCGACGAGGCCGAGCTCGGTGTAGTCCGCACCCAGATTCGCAAGGTAGCCCGCGCCGAAGTTGTCCCAGGTCAGCTCGGACGCCGTGAGCGCGGTGTCGAACCCGCTCTTGGGGTAGACCTCCTCGAGCCGCTGCTGCGGGATGACGATGCCGTCGCGCGCGTCGGCACCCGACTCCCAGAACTTGGTGAGGCGCGCCTCGTCGAAGCCGGGCTCGCCGTCTTCACTGAACAGGTATGAGCCCTCCGAGCGCAGCTGGAGCTCGAAGTTCTGGATCCGACCGGTGTAATCCGTGCCACCGTAGAACGCGCCACCGGAGGCGTCGGTGATCTCACCCATCCAGTCGCTGTAGTCCTCCCAGCTGCCGCCGGGGAACTCTTCGACGCCGGCGGTCTCGAGGAGCTTCGGGTTCGTGTAGAGCCCCCACGCGTTCGTGGAAGTGGGGATGCCGTAGGTCGTGTCGTTCACGACGCCGATGCCGAGGATGTTCTCGGACAGCGGATCGGTGTCGATGATGTTGCCGAGGTAAGGGTCGAGATCCAGCAGCAGGTTGTTCTGCGAGTACTGGCGGAGATACGAGTAGTCGAACTGCATCACGTCAGGAAGGTTGCCGCCGGCCGCCTCGGTCTGACGCTTCTCCCAGAACTCCGGGAAGCCCAGGAACGTGGCATTCACCGTGATGTTCGGGTATTCCTTGTTGAACTCTGCGATGACCTTGTTGTACAGGTCGGCGCGCACGTCGTTGCCCCAGAACGCGAGGTCGAGCGTGACCTTCTCGTCCGGGTCGAACGTCGGCGCGGTGTCAGGGGTCTCGGTGGTGCCGCTGGCGCAGCCGGCCAGAATCAGCGCCGCCCCCGTGGCGAGAGCGAGGGCCGTGCCGGCCCGCTTCTTGCTGAACATCTTCGTCCTCTCTTCGAACGTCTGCGTTCGTCGTGCTTCGCTGGACGTTCGTTGTCCGTGTACTGCGGTGTGGTAGGCGCTCCCTGGTGCTTCGGGAAAGCGCTTGCCGATTACGGTACTACGCGTTGAAACGATTTACAAGATGTGGACGGAAATCGCTTTCCGTTCGTGATCCATCGTGACCGGGGCGTTACGAAACGCCGCGCTGGTCGATCACCGGGCTCGCGAATCCACTCCGATGGGTCGGGTGCGCGGCGAGGTCCGCGGGGGTGACGACCGCCCCGTCGGCGGCGGCTGAGGCGTAGATCGCCGCGACCAGCTCGAAGGAGCGCGCAGGATCTGACGCAGTCGGCGGCAGCGGCCGGCCATCGAGCAGCGCGTCGAAGACATCGCGCAGCAGCGGGCCGTGGTCGCTGCGCTCCTCGAACTCCGGCAGTGCCCAGGCCGACGCCTCCCCCTCGAACCCGGGCGCCGGGCTGATCGACCAGTTCTCGTGGCCGTGCCCGTACAGGTGCTCGACGATGATCGTGGCCTTCTGCGTGTCGATCCGGATCGAGCTGACCTCGCGCGGCGACACCGCGCTGGTGACGACCTGCGCCACGACGCCGTTGGCGAAGGTCACCGTCGCGGTCGAGGCATCCTCGGTCTGCGTCTCGCGATCCAGGCGCCACAGGCGCCCCTGCACGCTGGCCCACTCCCCCAGCAGGAATGCCAGCAGATCGAGTTGATGGATGCCGTGCCCCAGCGTCGTGCCGCCGCCCTCGGTCTGCCACTTGCCGCGCCACGGGACGGAGAAGTAGGCCTCGTCGCGGTACCAGAGGGTCTGGCACACCGCGATCAGCGGGCGACCGAGCACGCCTTCCTGGAGCAGCCGGCGGAAATGCGCCGCGGCCGTGCCGGTGCGCTGTTGGAAGACGACGGCGAGCTGTTTTCCGGCCGCCTCCGCGGCGGCCCGCATCTCATCGAGTTCGTCGAGCGACGAGGCAGGGGGCTTCTCGACGATGACGTGGGCGCCCGCGGCGAAGGCCGTGATCGTCTGGCCGTGGTGCGCGCCCGGCGGCGTGCAGACGAGCACGACATCGGGGTGCTCGGCGGCGAGCAGCTCCTCGAGGCTGTCGTACACAGCCGGCACGTTCCAGCGCTCGGCGAAGTCGTCTGCGATCGACCGCTGCAGGTTGGTCACGGCAACGAGCTCGGCGTGCGGGTGTGCGGCGACCGCGTGCGCGTGGAGGTTGGCGACCGCCCCCGTTCCGACGAGCGCGCAGCGAAGTGTGGTCGTCATCCGGGCCTCCGACATCGATGGTCAAGCGTTGGCTCAACCCTAAGTCACCGACCGGGAAAGCGCTATCCCGAGGACTCGGTGTTCCCCCACTGCCAGGTCGAGAGGCGTCCGCACATGCCGAATCCCGGATCGCCGGCAGTGGGCGTCGCACGGACGACGGATGCCGCGCCCAGCGCACCGGGCAGACCACCCTCGAGCGCATCCAGCTGACGGCGGGTGCGCTCCACTTCGGCCGCGACGGTCGCCTCCCAGGTCGTACGCCAGCCCGCGACGCGCGGCTGGACGAGGCTGGCGGCGCGCGCGTGCAGGGCCTCCAGCGCACTCGGCCCGTCGGCGGCGAGGGCATCCCGCAGCTCGAGGTAGCCCTCCATTGCGAGATCGCGACGCGCCCTGGCGGCGGCCTCGCGCGCTGGACCGGCCGGCAGCGCTGCCGCTGCGGCATACGCCACGGGGTCATCGAGCACCCTCGCCGGGAACGTGAGCACCGCATCGCCCGCCTCGGGCAGACCGGAGTTCTGCATCACGACCAGCAGCCGCAGGCCCCCGTCGTTGACGAGCCGATGCACCGTGCCGGGCGAGAACCACACGACCTCCCCGGGCCAGAGCGGGTGCTCGGCGATGCCGTCCGAACTCAGCGTGTGCACGGCGCCGACTCCGCCGACGACGACGTATCCCTCACTCGAGGCCGTGTGCAGGTGCGGCGATCCGCCGCACCTGCCGTCGATGGCGTCCCAGTCGTACACGGCGAGCTCGCTGACGGCGACGCCGCCGGGGAACAGCGGGGTGGTCATCGGCCCGACCCCAGCACATCGCGCACGGATGCCGCGAGCGCCGCTGCCGCGTCGGCATCGGCATCCGCAATCCCCACGCCGTAGCGGAAGACCACCGTCTCACCGGCCGGCACCACGAGCTCGTCGCTGAAGAAGGGGGCGGGGTTGAGGCCCGCGAACTCCTCGGACCGCGCGAACCACTGCGGCGGGTGGTGGGGGTTGTCTGCGTCGTCGACCATCACGATGAGCGAGGTCGCGTCGACCTCGTCGTGCCGACCGGCGAAGCCCATCCAGTCGTGGCGCTGCCCGCGCAGGTCACTGCCCGAGCCCGTACCGTCCGCCGTCACCAGCAAGCCATCGGTGAACGATCGAGGACCCCGCCAGAACAGTCCGCCGTACCCGGCGTTGTCGCGCCCCTTCGTGGTGGGCGATCCGATCGCGATGTCGGATGCCGAGACATTCGTCATCGCCGTCTCGAAGGTGAGCACCCAGCTGTCGGCCCCGAGCACACGCGCGCCGATCGTGCGGCGTTCGGTGAAGATCCGGGCGCCCGCCTCGGTGATCCACTCGAGGTCATGCGCGAAGCGCACGGACCCATCGGCGTCGAGGCCGATCGAGTCGATGCGCACGTGCACCTGCGCGCCGTCGTTGGGGAGCTGCACATACCCGTGGTCGCGCAGATAGGTCGGCCCGCCCCAGAAGTTCTCGTCGCCGACCACCGGCAGCGACCAGGCGATCCCCTTGTGCCACACGTGATCGTGCGGGCGGAAGAGACTCACGAGGTGACCGGAGCGCGTGCGGATCGGATGCAGGTACGGCTTCGGCGACTCGAACTGCGGGGTGTCCGGCACGTAGGTGTACCGGAACAGCTCGACGTCGCCGTCGCGCACGGCGAAGGCGGTGCCGTCGTCATGGCTGATCGAAAGGGTCACAGCGCCTCCTTGAGGGGCGGCCAGGGGACGGCGCCGCCGTCCATGCTCGCCAGGAACGGGTCTGGGTCGACGATATCCCCGGCGCTCACCGGCAGACCGCGGAAGGCCGACGCGTAGGTGGCCGCCGCGAACTCGAGCGTGCGGCGCGCCTCCTCGGCCCCGACGGAGGGCTCCGTACCCGCGGCGAGCGCATCGAGGATCGCCGAGAGCTGCCGGCGATGGCTGCTCACCTCGTCGGAGGCGTCCGCCGCCCACTCGGCGGCGAGGTGCTCATGGCCGACGACCGGCGTGATCGTCCAGTCGGCGTCGGTGTAGCCGTACACGTGCTCCACCTCGACCGTCGCGTACTCGAAGTCGAAGCGCAGCCGCGAGCTCTMGCGCGGCGAGACTATCGAGTTCACGACAGTGGCGAGAGCGCCGTTCTCGAACTCGACGACGGCCATCGACACGTCCTCGGTGTCGGTGGGCAGCGCCTGCCGGGCGGCGAACGCCGACAGCCGGCGCCAGGGCCCGAGGATCGAAAGGAGCAGATCGAATTGATGGATGCCGTGACCCATCGTCGGACCGCCGCCCTCGACCTCCCACCTTCCACGCCAGGGCACATCGAAGTATTCGGCCGGGCGGTACCAGAGCGTCTCGCAGGTCGCGACAAGCGGCCGGCCGAGAACGCCCTCGCGCAGCAGACGGYCGAGCCGCTGCGCGCCGGGGCCGAAGCGGTGCTGGAAGACGGTGAGCGCCGGCACCCCGGTCTCGTGCGACACCGCCACGAGCCGGTCCATCTCGGCCAGGCTCAGCGCCGTGGGCTTCTCGACGAGCACCGGCACTCCGGCCCGCAGGGATTCGATGGCGAGCGGCACGTGCGTCTGCGGCGGGGTGCAGATGTGCACGAGATCGATGCGTTCCGCGGCGAGCAGCGCGCTGAGCGTCTCGTGGACGGTCGCCGTGGGCGCGAAGCGATCGGCGAACGCGCGCGCCCGCTGCGCGTCGACGTCCGCGACGGCGACGAGCTCGATGCGGGGCGCCAGGTCGGCGATCGCCTGCGCGTGGGCCTGTGCGATGGCCCCCGTTCCGATGATCGCCGCGCGGCGCGGCCGGGCTGCGGCATCCGTCATTCGAATCTCCTGGTGTCGATGCGGGCGTCAGCGCCCGGCTGGGAAAGCGCTTTCTATCCCACACTCCCATGCTAGTCACCACACGGCGCGATTGACCAGGAACCCCGGCAACGTGGGCGAAAACGTTTTCTCGCTATGATCGGGCGTGGCAGAGTCGGGAGGTGCGTCGATGGGACGTCTGCGTACGAAGTCCACGATCACCGATGTCGCGAAGCACGCCGGCGTATCGCTG
>NZ_JBFUFC010000200.1:0-7123 GCF_056403635.1 Microbacterium sp. P2_F9
CAGCACCGGCCGTGAGGTGACCGGCACGGTCACCGACCTGCTCGGCCGCAGCGCCACCGCCACCGTCGTCGTCAAGTACGACGGCCACGGGCCGACGCTCGATCCCCGCGTGACGCCCGCGACGGTCGAGGTCGGGGCACCCGCCCCCACGGCAGAGGCGAGGGCGACGGATGCCTCGTCCGGCGTCGCCTCGGAATCCTGCGCGGTGCCGCAGACGACGACGGCGGGCGCGGCATCCGTCCTCTGCGAAGCGACCGACCTCGCCGGCAACCGCAGCACCGCCCCCGCGAACTACACCGTGGACGAGCCCCTGACCACTTGCGGCGGGGTGGACGATCGAGTCGCGCTGGCCCCGCTCAACGCGGACGGGTCGAGCGTGTTCCGGAGCTCGTCCGGCGTGCCGGTGGTCTTCCGCGCCTGCGACGCCCACGGCGTGCCGATCGGGACGAGGCGATTCGTGCAGAGCATGACCCTCGTGGCCACCGCGGCTCTGTCGCCCTCGGCGCGGGTGAATGAGCTCTGGTACCCGCCGGTGGGCGCCGGCTTCAGCTACGCGAAATCGGCGCAGCTGTGGACCGGGCACATCCAGACCCTCAAGCTCGCGAGCGGGAAGGAGTACACCTACCGGGTCCTGCTCGCCGACGGCACCGCATTCACCGTCACCTTCGGGGTGCGTTGAGGGCTGATGGATGACGCGACCCGCGCGGAGCTCGCAGCGCTGAGACTGCGGGCCTACGGCCCGGACGCCGACATCGCGGCCGACCCGGCGGCGGTCGAGCGGCTCATCGAGCTCGAGGCCCGCGCCCTCGAGGACCAGCACGTGATGGTGGACTCCGCACGGGCGCTGGCGCCGGTCGCGCAGGACAACGCCGCCGACGAATGGCCGCGAGGCGCGATCGGCCATCCGCCGACCAACCCGGACGGGCTGGCGCAGGACCCGGACGGGCTCGCACAGGACGACCCGGGGTCGCCGAGTGCGGACGGCCGGGCGTCGCCCGACCCCGGCAGAGCCGGTGGACCCCGGCGCCGCACGATCGCGGTCGGCATCGCAGCGGTGATCGCGGTGGGGATCGCCGTCGCGGTCGGCACCGTGGTCGCGCCCGTCGTCGCGCCCGAGCGCGGGGCGGCCCCCACCCCGACCACCGTGATGCCGCCCGAGGCCTACGGATTCCTGCGCGATCCGACCGCCCGCACGCTGTACGAGATCCCGCTCGATCGCGCGCTCGGGCCTGGGTCGGAGACCCCCGATGAGGAGACTCCCGAGATGCCGTCCAGCGGGAAGGTCGAGTGGGTCGCGAACGTCGGCTCGTTCTACGGGTGGGAGCTGTGGATCGCCGGGGCGGCCGGCGCGCTTCAGCCGGAGCACTGCATCCTCCTCACCCGTGGCTCCCGGAGCGAAGGACGGTGCTCGCCGTCGACGCTGCGTTCGCAGAGCACCCTCGTCATCGACCTCGACTACGAGGACATCGCCGCCGGCGCCCAGCCTCTCGCGATGACGCGGGGCCAGCRCATCGGATTCTGGTGGCTGGAGGACGACGCGATCACCGTGCTGATGGGCGCACGGCTCGAGACCCGCTGACGCCGAGGGCCGCGGCATCCGCCACTACGATGGGCCGGTGGTCCCGACCGAGAACCTGCTCGCCTTCATGGTCGCCGCGCTCGTGCTGATCGTGATTCCGGGCCCGAGCGTGCTGTTCACCATCGGACGGGCGCTCGCGCTCGGCCCGATCGGCGGGCTGCTGAGCGTGCTCGGCAACGCGCTCGGGCTGCTTCCGATCATCCTCGCCGTCGCACTGGGGGTCGGCGGGATCGTGGCGCGCTCGGTGGTGCTCTTCACGATCGTGAAGGTCGCCGGGTCGCTGTACCTGATGTTCCTCGGCGTGCAGGCGATCCGGCATCGCCACCGCGCTGCCGAGGCGGCCACTGCGGCCACGCTGCCGCGCTCGCACTGGCGACRGCTCGGCGAGGGGTTCGTCGTCGGCATCACCAACCCGAAGACGATCGCGTTCTTCGTCGCGGTGCTGCCCCAGTTCGTCGACCTGGACGCGGGCGCCGTGCCGCTGCAGATGATCGAACTCGGCCTGGTGTTCTTCGTGATCGCGCTGATCTCGGACGGCGCGTGGGCCCTCGCCGCCGCCGGCGCACGGCAGTGGTTCGGACGGTCGCCGAAGCGCATCGCGGCGCTCTCCGCCACCGGCGGCGGCCTCATGATCGGGCTCGGCGGCATCCTGCTGCTGACCGGCCAGAAGCACTGACCCCGCGCGCCCGGGTCAGTCCAGGAAGATGTCGGGGAACAGCCCCGAGTCGGGCGTGCCCGGGGTCGCGGCGTAGCCCGAGAAGTCGGTGATCCCGGCCGCCTCCAGCACGTCTTCGACGATGAGGGTCTGCCCGGTATAGGTGCGGGCGGGCTGGATCAGGACCTCGTACGCCGCATCAGCGTAGATCTCCGGCGTGCGGCTGACCTTCATCATGCGGTCGCCGCCGAGCGCGAACTGCACGGCCGCGGTGGCGATGGTGGTCCGCGGCCACAGCGTGTTGGCGGCAATGCCGTCGCCGGCGAACTCCGCTGCCAGGCCGAGCGTGACCATCGTCATCCCGTACTTGGCGAGCGTGTAGCCGGTGTGCGCGCCGAGCCACTTCGGCGAGAGGTTGAGCGGCGGCGACAGCGACAGGATGTGCGGGTTCGCGCTCTCGCGCAGGATCGGCACGGCCGCGCGCGAGAGCAGGAACGTGCCGCGCACGTTGACGTCCTGCATGAGGTCGTACTTCTTCGCCTGCAGGTCGAGCGAGCGCGAGAGGTCGATGACGCTCGCGTTGTTGACGATGATGTCGATGCCGCCGAACTCCCCCTCGGTCTTGAGCACCGCCTCGGTGATGTCGTCGTCGTTGCGCACGTCCCCGACGATCGGCAGCGCGTTGCCGCCGGCCGCCCGGATCTGCTCGGCGGCGGAGTGCACCGTGCCCTCGAGCTTCGGATGCGGGGTGTCGGTCTTCGCGAGCAGCGCGATGTTCGCGCCATCCCTGGCCGCCCGCAGGGCGATCGCGAGCCCGATGCCCCGGCTTCCGCCGGACATCAGGATGGTCTTGCCGGCGAGGGTCATCGCGTCTCCTTCATGGGGCCCGCGGTCACCCGCGAGCCGATACGAACTTTTCGAGCCGATACGTCGCCGACGGTGGGAACCGTATCGGCTCGTGGGGAACGTATCGGTTGGACAGTGATCATCGGGCGGATTTCGCGGATGCCGCGGCGAAGGCCGCCACTCGGATCTTCGCCTCGTCGGTGTCGAAGCGCGCGCCGATCGACGCCGCCTCGTCGTCGAGGTTCTCGGCGAACGTGCGATCGGCGCCGGTGCGGACGAGCCGCTTGGCCTGCCCGAACGCCGCGGTGGCGCCGGTGAGCCAGAACCGGGCGATCTCCTCCGCGCGTGCGGCGATCTCGCCGGCCGGGAGCACCTCGGCCACGAGCCCCCAGTCCAGCGCCTCGGCGGCCGTGAGCGAACGGTCCTGCAGCAGCAGCTGGAGGGCGCGGCGCTGACCGATGGCCGCCGGCAGCAGGGTGGAGACGCCGAGGTCGGGCGTCAGGCCGATGTTGGCGTACTTGCTGACGAACCGCGCCCCCTCCGCCGCGACGATGTAGTCGGCCGTGAGCATGAGCCCGAGTCCCCCACCCGCGACGGCCCCCTGCACGGCCGCGACGATCGGCTTGTCGGAGTGGACGAAGGTGCGGATGCCGTCGTGGATCACGTGCGCGGCCGCGGTGACGTCGGCGCCCGTGGCGCCTGATGTGCCCATGGCGAGGACGTCTCCGCCGGCGCAGAACGCCGGGCCCGCGGCATCCAGGATCACCGCTCCGATCGAGTCATCGGTGGTGATCTCGTGGGCGACGTCGCGCCAGCGCCCGCCCATCTCGAAGTCCATCGCATTGAGCGAGGCCGGGCGGTTGAAGGTGACGCGCGCCAGTCCGTCCGCGACGGTGACGAGGATCGACTCGGTCATGGCTGCTCCTGCTGCTCGGGGTGCGATGCGTGCGTGCGGGTCATTTCGGCGCCATCCGGATCGCGCCGTCGAGGCGGATCGTCTCGCCGTTGAGGTAGCCGTTGTCGACGATCGCCATGACGAGGCGCGCGTATTCGTCGGGGCGGCCGAGGCGCTGCGGGTACGGCACCTGGGCGCCGAGCGAATCCTGGGCGGCCTGCGGCAGACCCATGAGCATCGGCGTCTCCATGATGCCCGGGGCGATCGTGAGGACACGGATGCCGTAGCGCGCGAGCTCACGGGCGATGGGCAGGGTCATGGCGTGCACGCCGCCCTTGCTCGCGGAGTATGCGGGCTGGCCGATCTGGCCGTCGAAGGCGGCGACGCTCGCGGTGTTGACGATGACGCCGCGTTCACCGTCCTCGGTGGCCTCGGTGCGGGCCATGACCGCGGAGGCCTGGCCGATGACGTTGTAGGTGCCGATCAGGTTGACCCGGATGATCTTCTCGAACCCCGCGAGCGGCGACGGGCTGCCTTCGCGATCGAGCACCTTGGCGGGCGGCGCGATCCCCGCGCAGTTGACGACGACGCGGAGCGGTCCGGCCGCCGCGGCGGTCTCGACGGCGGCCGCGACCTGCTCGGGATCGGTGACGTCTGCGGGGGCGAAGGAGCCGCCCAGTTCGGTCGCGATGTCGGCACCGGCCGAGGTCGGCAGATCGACGATCGTGACGGCGGCACCGGCTGCGGCCAAGCGCCGGGCGGTGGCGAGGCCGAGACCGCTCGCGCCGCCGGTGACGAGCGCGGATGCGCCGGTGAGGTCCATGGTTCTCCTTCGAACAGGTGGGGGCCGGGCAGCTGCCCCGTGACATCGCATCCCACCCTACGCGGGACGGAGTGTC
The DNA here is from genome assembly GCF_056403635.1 of Microbacterium sp. P2_F9. NCBI lineage: Bacteria > Bacillati > Actinomycetota > Actinomycetes > Micrococcales > Microbacteriaceae > Microbacterium > Microbacterium sp. P2_F9. The sequence goes on from NZ_JBFUFC010000200.1 coordinate 4,875, forward strand.
AGGACGGTCCGCCGGGACGCCTCCGGCGGGCAAGAGCGTGCACCAACTCAGGCTAATCGTTCGAGCACTTCGGCGAGAGGTGCGGATTCACGCCGGTCTCGGCATCCGTCTCCCGTATCCAGGCTGAATTGCGGCACACTGGATCGGCGGCGCCTCACCTACTACCGGGAGCTCTGGAACGCGACATGACCGATCGAACGGACATCACCGGCACGGTCACCGACATCGATGGCCACCCCAACCTCGTGCTGACCCGCACGTTCGCCGCGCGCCCCGTCGTGGTGTGGCGCGCGCTCACCGAATCGGAGCAGCTGGAGAAGTGGATCGGGGGATGGCAGGGCGACCCGGCCACCGGGCAGATCATGTTCTTCATGACCGCCGAGGGCGACGACCCGGTGCCCGTGGAGTACACGATCCTGGAGTGCGACCCGCCTCGGCGGTTCGTGGGCGACACTGCGCCGGAGGCAGGCGCGTGGCACCTCTGGTTCGAACTCGTCCCGCGGGGGGATTCCACCCTGCTGATCTTCGGGCAGCGTCTGAACCCCGGCGAGGACGTCGGCTCGATCGGCCCAGGCTGGGAGTACTACCTCGACCGGCTGATGGCCGTGCACCAGGGACGCGACCCGCGCGCCGTGGCGTGGGACGACTACTACCCCGCCATGGAGCCGGCCTACGAGCGCCTGGTCGCGGGCGGCTGATCCGGGCCTGAGTCAGCTGCCCGGCCCGAGGATGAAGTTCCAGGTGCCGGCGAGCACCGCGGCGGTCACGGCGATCGCCGAGATCGCGGCGCCGATCGCCATGAGCACCCACTCGCGGCCGCCGAAATGCGATTCCCGCGCCCAGGTGCGGGGGCCGGGTGCCCCGAATCCGCGCGCCTCCATGGTGGTGGCGAGCTTCGAGCCGCGGCGAATCGAAAGCACCAGCAGCGCGAACGCCATGCCGAGGAAGCGTCGGATGCGCCCCCGGTCGGCGACGCCGCGGGCGCGCCGCGCGAGCTCGAGCGCCCGCCAGTCGTCGACGAACAGTCCGACCATCCGCAAGCCGGCGAGCGCGCCCAGCACGAACCGTGCGGGCAGACGCAGCACCTGGCCGAGGCCGTCGGCGAGATCCGTCGGGTCGACCGTGACGAACAGCACCACCGAGGGGAGGGCGATCGCCAGCACCCGGAAGAAGGTCGCGGCGGCGAGCTCGAGCGACCCCTCGCTGATCCGGACGACGAACCAGTCCACGTAGACCGTGCCGGACGTCTCGCCGTACAGCGCGATCGTGAGGGCGGTGAGCGGTGCGGCGAGCCAGACCGGCCAGGTGCGCGCCCAGAACTCCCGCCAGCCGAGCCCCGCGAACGGGAACAGCAGGCACTCCAGCGCGAACGCCACCGCCGCCGAGACCCAGTCCAGGGTCAGGATCAGCGGCAGCGCGATCAGCGCGCTCGCGCCGAGCTTGGCGACCGGGTTGATCCGCGCGACCATCCCCGTGCGCGCCCGAGATTCCAGGAGGGTCATGCGGATGCCTCGTCCCCGGCGAGGACGAACTCTTCCGCGTGCAGCGCACGCACRACCTCGAGGTCGTGCGTGATCGCGACGATCGCGGTGCGCTCCTCGGCATCCGCTCCGTCGCGCAGGCGGGCAAGCAGCGCCACGAGCTCCGCCCAGGTGCGGGCATCCTGGCCGTAGGTCGGCTCGTCGAGCACGAGCACGCGCGGTCGCGTGGCCAAGGCCGCGGCAACGGTGAGCCGGCGCTTCTCGCCGCCCGACAGGGTGAAGGGGTTCGCGAGGGCGAGCTTGTCGAGCCGCAGCCGCACGAGGAGCTCGTCCACCCGGGCGCGGCTCGCGGCGTCGTCCAGGCCGAGCGCCCGCGGGCCGACCTCCAGCTCCTCACGGACGGTGCGGGCGAGCAGCTGATGCTCCGGCTCCTGGAAGACCGTGCCGATGCGCGTGAGCAGCTGACGGGAGGTCCAGCGGATCGGCGAACTGCCGATCCCTCCGGCGAGCTCCGGCGTCGCGACGAGCGTCGTGCTCGCGGGCGCGGGCGCGGTCCGGCCCGTGGGAGCGCCGCCCGGCGGGATCAGACCGGCGAGGGTGAGCCCGAGCGTCGATTTCCCCGCGCCGTTCGGGCCGGTGATCGCGAGCACGCCTCCGGCGCGCACATCGAGGTCGATCCCGGCGGCCACCGTGGTGCCGCGCACCCGCTCCACCGTCAGCCCTCGTGCCGACAGCAGCGCCGCCCCCGGCGCGCGGACAGGCGGGGCG
>NZ_JBFUFC010000201.1:0-7119 GCF_056403635.1 Microbacterium sp. P2_F9
AGTGGGTGATGGTGATCGTCGACAGCGCGACGATCGTCGCGCCCCACGCCACGACCGACAGGGCGACCCGCTGCACGTCGCTCGGGATGCGCCGGCCGAACGCCTGCACGGACTGGCGTCCTTTCGCCTCCGACCACACCGCGAGGGCGAGCACGGCGAGCGTCGTCACCTTGATGCCGCCCGCGGTCGATGCCGACCCGCCGCCGACGAACATGAGCATCGAGCCGACGATGAGCGACGAGCCATTGAGCTCTCCGATGTCGACGACCGAGAACCCGCCGGAGCGGGTCATCGCCGACAGGAAGAACGATTGGAAGATGGTGTCCCAGCCGTTCATCTCGCCGAAGGTCAACGGATTGTCGTACTCGAGGCTGAGGAAGGCCGCGGCGCCCACGAAGAAGAGCAGCACCGTCGTGATGAGGGTGAGCTTCGCGTGCAGCGACCAGTGCCGCACATGCCACTGGTGCCGCCACAGCGTGTAGATGACCGGGAATCCGATGGATCCGAGGAACACACCCGCCATCATCACCGTCAGGAAGAAGTAGTCCGTCGCGAACGGAGTGAGGCCGCCTGCATTGGGTGAGAAGCCGGTGTTGGTGAAGGCCATCGCGGCGTAGTAGGGCGCCTCCCAGAGCGCCGTGAGCGGAGCGACGCCCCCGATCAGCAGCGAGGGATACAGCAGGATCGCCAGTGCGAGCTCGATGAGGATCGTCGAGAAGGCCACGGTGCGCAGCAGCTGCCCGACCTCGCCGAGCCGCACGGTCTGCCCTTCGTTGACCGGCCCACCGTGCGCGCGGGCGGGGTTGGTGTCGCCCGCGGCGATGAGCTTCGCACGCAGCCCGAGGCGCTTGGAGATGACCAGGCCCAGGATCGAAGCGAGCGTGAGGACGCCCATCGCCCCCACGTTGACGCCGATGAAGATGATCGCCTGCCCGAGACCGGACCAGTGCGTGCCCATGTCGACGGTGGACAGGCCCGTCACGCAGATGGTCGACACCGCGGTGAACAGGGCATCGGCGAACGGCGTCCGCTGTCCGTCGGCCGCGGCGGCCGGCATCGAGAGCAGTGCGGTGAAGAGCGCCACCAGAGTCGCGAAGACCAGGACGGCGAACCGCGCGGGGGAGGCGGTCGTCAGATTGCGGAGGTCATCCCACACTCGCCGGATGCTCCGACGCACGCGCACAGCGGAGAAGGGGCTCACCGGATCCGGCGTCATACGTCGTCCCCTGTCCTGTCGAACTCTTCGTCATGGTACTGCGCAAGGCGCCCGACTAGTCTTGCCCCATGGCGGACATCTTCGACGTGATCGCAGACGGCACGAGGCGCGACATCCTGCAGCTGCTGCTCTCCCGCTCCGTCGACGGGCGGCACGGGACGAGCGTCTCGCACATCGTCCAGGAGCTCGGAGTAAGCCAGCCCACCGTGTCGAAGCACCTCAAAGTGCTGCGGGACGCCTCCCTCGTCTCAGTCCGCGAAGAAGGACAGCACCGCTACTACAGCCTGTCGCCGGCTCCGCTCGACGAGGTCGATGACTGGCTCATCCCGTTCCTCATCGATGAAGACGACCTGGCGGTCCCGGCCGGGAGCGCGCAGACGCTGACGGACTCCGCGGCGCACGCGGCCGACGTTGTCGGCCGGGCTGCGGCCTCCGCCAAGCACGTCGTCACGAGCGCGCTGAAGAAGCTTCCCGGGCGCTGAGCGCCCGCCTGAACATCACCCCTGCCACAGCCGGGCGATCACGGCTCGGTGTACTCGCAGGTCCACCCACGGGAGTCCTTCTTCTCCGAGTTCCCGTTACCGTTGCCGTTGCCGTTCCCGTTCCCGTTCTCGCACTGCAGCGGGCCCTCGTGCGGCCCCCATCCGGGAACCCCGATGCTCATTCGTGCCCCATCATGCGCGCCGACCCAGAAGCCCACCGCCGCGCCGGTCATGAACGTTCCGGCGAGCAGGAGCAGGCCGCCGATGATCGAGACGAGGATGACCCAGAGGTGGGACGATCCGCTCGAAGCGGGCGGGGCAGGGGCGTACCCCGGCTGCGGGGGCCCGTACGCCGGTCCGTACCCCGGCTGAGGGGGTCCGTACCCCGGCTGCGGGGGGACATCGGCGTTCGGCTGCGGCGCTGCAGGCAGGGTCGGGTCGTCCATGATCACAGTGCACGCCCCGCCGTTATGGATTCGCTGGGAGTCGGTGCACGGCCGAGCCGCGGCATCCGTCTCATCGGTCACAGCAGTCCCACGGGTTTACACGCGTCCCGGCCCGGCTCTAGAGTGGCACCAGCGCACGCGTGCGCCGAAATGGGGGGCGGGGGAACATGGCTGAACTGCCGAACGTCCGTTTCCTGACGGTCGCCGAGGTCGCCGAGCTCATGCGGGTGTCGAAGATGACGGTTTACCGGCTCGTGCACTCCGGGGAACTGCCCGCCGTGCGGTTCGGGCGCAGTTATCGCGTCCCCGAATCCGCGGTCACCGAGGCCCTGCAACGGCCCATCGCCGACGTCGGCTAGACTGTCGCGAGGCATATTTCATTTCTGCCCGATCGCGGGCGCAGTTCGTTCTGCGCCCAGACCACGACATAGTGAGGTTTTCCGTGGGTTCAGTCATCAAGAAGCGCCGCAAGCGCATGGCGAAGAAGAAGCACCGCAAGCTGCTTCGCAAGACTCGCCACCAGCGCCGCAACAAGAAGTAGCAGCGGCTCAGACACCGAGCGCCTGTCCTCTGGACGGGCGCTTCGTGTATCCGCCAGCGAAAGGTCCGCCATGAAGTCGATCGACGTCCACCAGCTGCACGCCCGCGAAGGCGTGCCGCTCATCGATGTGCGCGAGGAGTACGAGTTCGCGCGCGGGCACGTACCAGGGTCGGTCAACCTGCCCATGTCGACCATCGGGCAGCGTCTCGACGAGCTGCCCGAAGGCCCCTTCGATGTCATCTGCCAGGTGGGCGGACGCTCCGCCCGCGTCGTCGAGGCGCTCGAGGAGCGCGGCCACGACGCCACGAACGTCGAGGGCGGCACGAGTGACTGGGTCGCCGCCGGGTACGACGTCGAGCTCTGAGCCGTGCGGCCGGCGCACCGGTGACTTCATAGGATGAGACGGTGACGACCCTCACCCTCATCGGCAAGCCCGACTGCCATCTGTGCGACGTCGCTCGCGACATCGTGGAGCTGGTCGTCGCCGACTATCCCGATGACGCGGTGGAGGTGCGGGAGCACTCGATCCTCGACGACCCTGCGCTCTACGCGCTGTGGTGGGAGAAGATCCCCGTCGTCCTTATCGACGGCGATTTCCACGCGCACTGGCGCGTCTCGGCCGATCGGCTGCGCGCGGCGCTCGAGTCGGCGTCGAGCTGACGACCGCTGAGTCCTACTCGATACCGCGCGTCCGCGGGCGCGGTCGAGCCGCGGCATCCGCTCGCGCCCTTCCCAGACTTCGCAGATGTTCGCGAAGTTCGTAAGAAGGGCGACGGATGCTGCGGAGTTCGCGCCGTTCTGCGAACTCTGTGAGGGGGACAGCCGGGCCAGCCGGGTGCCCAGCCGCTACGGTGCGAGGCGGGTGGGTCCGCGGAAGAGGTAGGTGACCTCGCGGATCGACGATTCGCCGAGCAGCAGCATCAGCACCCGGGCGAGACCCATGCCGAACCCGCCGTGCGGCGGGGCGCCGTACCGGAAGAAGTCGAAGTAGAAGTCGAGGTGCTCGGGGGTGAGGCCCTTCTCGGCAGCCTGTTCGATCAGCACGTCGACGCGGTGCTCGCGCTGCGCACCGGTCGTGATCTCGACGCCCTTGAACAGGAGGTCGTAGCTCTTGGTGAGCCCGGTCTCCTCGTCGCGCATGTGATAGAACGCGCGGATCTCCGGGTGGTAGTCGGTGATGAACACGAACTGGTGGCCGAAGGTCTCCTCGACATGCGCGGAGATCTGGCGCTCGCCCTCGGGGTCGAGGTCGCCATCGGTGCGCGGCACCTCGTAACCGCGGGCCTTGACGATCTCGAGCGCCTCGGCGAGCGGGATGCGCGGGAACGGCACCGCCGGCACCTGCACCTCGAGGCCGAACAGCTCCTCGATCTCGGCGCCGTGCTTGTCCTTCACCGCCTGGATGGCGAACGCGAGCAGCTCTTCCTGCATCGCCGCGACATCCTCGTGCGAGTCGATCCAGCTGATCTCGGCGTCGATGCTCGTGAACTCCGTGGCGTGGCGGGAGGTGAACGAGGGGTCGGCGCGGAACGCCGGCGCGATCTCGAAGATCTTGCCGAACCCGGCGACCTGGGCCATCTGCTTGAAGAACTGGGGCGACTGCGCGAGATAGGCGGTCTGGTCGCCGAAGTACTCGAGCGAGAAGAGCTCGGCATTGGATTCGGATGCCGATGCCATCAGCTTCGGCGAGTGCACCTCGATGTAGTCGCGCTCGATCCAATAGGTGCGCATCGCGTGCTCGAGGGTGGTCTGCACGCGGAAGATGAGGTTGCTGCGTCGCGTCCGCAGGTCGAGGAAGCGCCAGTCCATGCGCTTGTCCTGGCCGCTGTCGGCGGCGATCGGCGTCTCGGGGAGCGCCGCACCGGCGATGTCGAGCGACCCGATCTTGATCTCCACGCCGCCGAGCTTGACGCGCTCGTCGTGCTTGAGCTCGCCCTTGACCGTCAGGAACGTGCCGGTCGCGAGGCCCGAGATCAGCTCGGTGAGCGCCAGGGCTGCCGCATCCTGCGAGTCCTCGGTCCCTGAGCTTGTCGAAGGGTCCGCAGGGCGGGTCGCGGGGTTCACCAGCTGCACCGCGCCGGTCTCATCGCGAAGGATGACGAACTGCACCTTCTTCTGGTCGCGGACGGTCTCGACCCATCCCGACACGGACACCGGGCCATCGGAAAGACCCTGAAGCTGCTTCACCAGAACGCGTTCACTCACGAGCGACCAGTCTACGTGCGGTGGCTGTCGCTCCCGACTGGCCGCAGAGCTGGCCGATGGCGCRGCGCTCGGCATCCCCACAGAACCGGCCGCCGTAGACTTGACGCCGTGCCTGCCGACCGCCTTCATCTCGTGCGCCACGGAGAGGTCCACAACCCGTCTCGCGTGCTCTACGGGCGACTCGAAGGGTTCGGACTCAGCGTGGATGGACGCCGGATGGCGCGCCAGGCGGCCGAGTACTTGCGCACGCTCGAGCGGCCGGTCACGACGCTCGTCTGCTCGCCGCTGCAGCGCACGAAGGAGTCGGCCGAGCCGTTCACCGAGCTCTTCGGCCTTCAGCCGCAGATCGACGAGCGCGTCATCGAGCCGACCAACGTCTTCGAGGGGCGCCGCATGAAGCGGGCGCTGCTCAATCCCTTCAGCTGGCGTCACCTGCGCCAGCCGGCCACGCCGAGCTGGGGAGAGCCGTACGCGCAGATCATCGCGCGGATGGATGCCGCGATGCAGGATGCCTGGAACGCCACGGCATCCGGCGACGCGGTGATCGTCTCCCATCAGCTGCCGATCTGGGTGACCCACCTCGCCGTCAGCCGGGTGCCTCCCCGGCACGATCCCCGGCAGCGACGCTGCGCCCTCTCCAGTGTGACGAGCTTCGAGCGTCGCGGCGACGAGTGGGTCGAGGTCGGCTACGTCGAGCCCGCGGCCACGGCGGATGCTGTCGATGTGGGGGCGGTGTGACCGTTCGTCCCCGCCGCGCCGCGGCATCCGTCCTCGTCGCGGCAGCCCTCGCCGCTGCGCTCGCCGGCTGCTCCAACGACCCGCTGGCCGAGCAGTACCGGGCGGGCGACAACAAGGGCTACATCGCCGCCGATGGCTTCCAGACGGTCGAGATCGCCGCTGCCGATCGCGGCGAGCCGGTCGAGTTCGACGGGACCACCGCCACCGGCGACACCGTCGACAGCTCTGACTTCGCCGGTTCGGTGCTCGTCGTCAACTTCTGGTACGCCGGGTGCGGCCCCTGCCGCGCTGAAGCGGGTGATCTCGAGAAGGCCCAGGCGGCCTTCGAGAGCGACGATGTCGCCTTCCTCGGGATCAACACGAGCGACTCGGCGGCCTCGGCCGTCGCCTTCGCCGACAAGTACGGCGTGACCTATCCGAGCCTGCTCGCGGCGCAGGACGGCGCGATCAAACTCGCGTTCGCCGAGCGCACCCCGATCAGCGCCACCCCCACGACCCTTGTGCTCGACAAGGAGGGCAGGGTCGCGGCGCGCATCATCGGCCAGCTTCCGGATGCCTCGATCCTGACGGCGCTCGTGCGCGACGCGCTCGCGGAGAAGCAGTGAGCCTCGATGCCGTGATGGCGGGCGGCGCGCTGTGGGTCGCCTTGCCGATCGCGCTGCTCGCCGGACTGCTGTCCTTCCTCTCGCCGTGCGTGCTCCCCCTCGTGCCTGGTTACCTCGGCTTCATCGGGGGAGCCGTCCAGCCACGGCCCAAGCCGGTCGGCGCCGGCGCTTCGGCAGGCTCAGCGACGGGGGTGGCGCCCGCTTCGACAGGCTCAGCGACCGTCGAGCCCGAAGCCCCCACCCGGTCGCGCCTGCTGCTGGGCGTACTGCTGTTCATCGCGGGGTTCACCGTGGTGTTCATGGCGGTCACGATCCTCGGCGGAACGCTGGGCCAGTTCTTCCTGCAGTACAACGAGGTCATCACGCGGGTGCTCGGGGTCGTCATCATCCTGCTCGGGCTCGTCTTCATCGGCGTGTTCGGGTTCGCCCAGCGCACGGTCCACCCGCAGGTGCGCGGCAACGCCGGCCTGATCGGCGCCCCGCTCCTCGGGATCGCGCTCGGCATCGGCTGGACCCCCTGCATCGGCCCGACGCTCGCCGCCATCATCTCGGTCTCGTGGAACCTCGGTGACCCCGCCCGCGCGGCCCTGCTCGGGCTCGCGTACTCGCTGGGGCTCGGCATCCCGTTCATCCTCATCACGCTCGGATTCGGGTGGGCTACCCGCACCGTCACCTTCCTGCGGCGGCACATCCGCGCGGTCAACATCATCGGCGGCATCCTGCTGATCGTGCTCGGCGTGCTCATGGTCACCGGCGTGTGGAGCGCCGCGATGGCCCAGCTGCAGGGGGTGATGACCAGTGTCCCCCTCCCGCTCTGACGGTTCCGGCGACGGGGAATCGGTCGTCGGCGATCCGCTGCGGCCGGCCGACCACGCCGACCTGTCTC
>NZ_JBFUFC010000202.1:0-6938 GCF_056403635.1 Microbacterium sp. P2_F9
GCTCGAATGGCTCCGCGACATCCTCTCCACACCGGCTCCTCTCGGCACGCTCCTCGCGCTGCACCATCCGCCGCTGCCGAGCCACGTACCGCTGTTCGACATCCTCGAGCTTCGCGACCAGGACCGGCTCGCCGACGCGATCGCCGGCAGCGACGTGCGGGGGATCCTCGCCGGGCACCTGCACTACTCCACCAGCGGCACCTTCGCCGGGGTGCCCGTCAGCGTCGCGGCCGCCACCTGCTACACGATGAACCTCGCGCGGCCCGCGGCCTCGGTCAACGGCATGGACGCCGGGCAATCCTTCCACCTCGTGCATGTCTACGACCACACGATCACGCACGCGGTGGTGCCCGTCGTCGATGCCACCACCGGCGAGTACTTCTCGCCCGAATGGGTGGCACGGATGGCGCAGCTCACGCCGCAGGAGCGGCTCGAGGCGTTCTCGCGCAAGCCGGGCGCTTGACGCCTGTACGCGGCGGCGGATGACGGGAGCGCCGCTGTACGCGTCGGCGAGCCGCAGTGCCGGGGCTGCGTGGGTAGGCTCGGGGCATCCCCTCACACCGCCGTGATCGACCCACAAGGACATTCCCCATGGCACTGGACGCAACGACGCGAACCCGCATAGAGACAGACTCGCTCGGCTCCCTCGAGATCCCGGCAGACGCCTATTGGGGCGTCCACACTGCGCGGGCGCTCGACAACTTCCCGATCTCCAAGCGCCCGATCTCGGTCTACGCAGACCTGGTCAGAGCTCTCGCGATGGTCAAGCAGGCTTCGGCGAGGGCCAACCGCGAGATCGGCGCACTTGATGCCGAGAAGGCCGACCTGATCGACCGGGCCGCGCAGCTCGTGATCGACGGCAAGTACCACGACCAGTTCGTCGTCGGCGTGGTCCAGGGCGGGGCGGGCACCTCGACGAACATGAACGCGAACGAGGTCATCACCAACATCGCGCTCGAACTGGCCGGACGGGAGAAGGGCGATTACGCGTTCCTGTCGCCGATCGACCACACCAACCGCAGCCAGTCCACCAATGACGTCTACCCGACGGCGATCAAGGTCGGGCTGGGCCTTGATCTCCTGACGCTCCTGGAAGAGCTGGACCTCCTGCGCCGCGCGTTCCTCGCGAAGTCGACGGAGTTCCACGCCATCCTCAAGGTCGGCCGCACGCAGCTGCAGGACGCCGTGCCGATGACGCTCGGGCAGGAGTTCCACGGCTTCGCCACGACACTCGGCGAGGATTACCACCGGCTGAAGGAGAACGCCTACCTCCTGTGCGAGATCAACATGGGCGCGACGGCGATCGGCACCGGGATCACGACGCACCCCGACTATGCGGCGGCCGTGTGCCGGCACCTCCGTGAGATCTCCGGCCTCGACCTCGAGACGGCGACCGACCTGGTGGAGTCCACGAGTGACACTGGCGCGTTCATGTCGTTCTCGGCCTCGCTCAAGCGCAATGCCATCAAGCTCTCGAAGATCTGCAACGACCTGCGGCTGCTGTCCTCGGGACCACAGGCAGGGTTCGGCGAGATCAACCTCCCGGCGCGCCAGGCGGGCTCGAGCATCATGCCGGGCAAGGTCAACCCGGTMATCCCCGAGGTCGTCAACCAGGTCGCGTTCGCCGTCGCAGGCGCCGACCTCACCGTCACGATGGCTGTCGAGGGTGGCCAGCTCCAACTCAACGCCTTCGAGCCGATCATCGCGCACTCGATCTTCCAGTCGATCACGTGGATGCGGCGGGCGATGCGCACGCTGCGGGTCAACTGCATCGACGGCATCACGGCGAATCGTGAGCGGCTGGGGGCGATGGTCGGCTCGTCGGTGGGCGTCGTGACGGCGCTGACGCCGTTCATCGGGTACGCCGCCTCGGCAGCCCTCGCCAAAGCGGCGCTGCTGACCGGACAGAACGTCGGCGACCTCGTCGTCGAGGCCGGCCTCATGTCCCGCGAAGAGGTCGCGAAGCAGCTGTCTCCGGCGCGCCTTTCCGGACTCGAGGTGATCACCGCGGCGATCCCGATCATGCAGGCGGCCGAGAATCTCGTCGCCGATCCTCCGCGTTCGGTCGCTGCAGACCCGGATCCGGCTGACTCGGCCGGGGGAGACGACGGCTCCTGACCGATCGACGGATGCCGGTGCCCGCGGCCGCGCTCAGCTCGGCGTTGACCGGCCCCCGTGGGTTCCTGCGGGCGACCGGTCCAATGTCGGCGCGAGCGGCGTACCGTCGGGGTAGGAGCAGTTCGCGATCAGGAGGCACCCCATGTCGATGAACCCGCCAGGACCAGAGCACCCCCCGCAGCCGGGCTACCCGCCGCCGAGCTACGGCGCACCCCCGCAGCATGGCTACGCCGGGCAGCCCGCGTATCCCGGGGCCTCCCCGTACCCGCCACCCTCGGCCTACCCCTCCGCGCCGCCGCCAACCGGGCAGTACTCGGCGCCACCACCCGCGGCACCGGGCCGCACCCTCGGGATCGTCGCCTTGATCCTGTCGTTCTTCATGTCGCTGGTCGGGCTGATCCTGGGCATCATCGCCCTGGTGCAGAGTCGCACGGCCGGTCAGAGGAACGGCTTCGCCCTCGCCGCCATCATCATCGGCGCAGTGCTCACCGTGGTGGGCATCATCGTGACCATCGCGATCCTGTCAGCGCTGGGAGCCGCTGCCGCGGAATATGCCCGCCTCTGCGCTGAGTACGGGTCGGGCACGCACACCATCGGCGGGGTCGACATGACGCTCATCTGCCCGTCCGAGTAGCCCGGCGAGCGAGGTCGGCGTCGCGGTCAGCCGATGATGCGGCAGTGGGTGGTCAGCGCGCCGATCCCGTCGATCCCGACGGTGACCGTCGACCGGTCGCGCAGGAACACCTGAGGGTCGCGCGAGTAGCCCGCCCCTCCTGGGCTCCCGGTCGAGATGAGCGTGCCCGGCAGGAGGGTGACCGACTTCGACAGGTGCGAGATCAGCGACGACACCGGACGCACCATCTGGGCGGTCGAGGCATCCTGCATCGTGTGCCCGTCGAGCACGGTCCAGATGTGCAGCTTCTGCGGATCGGGCACCTCGTCGGCGGTGACGACGTAGGGCCCGGTCGGGGTGAACCCGTCGAACGACTTGCAGCGTGACCACTGGGCTTCGGAGTACTGGATGTCGCGCGCGGTGATGTCGTTGACGACGGTGTAGCCCCAGACGTGGTCCAGCGCGTCCTCGGGGGCCACATCCTTCGCGGGCTTGCCGATGATGACGCCGAGCTCAGCCTCGTAGTCGATCGACTCGCTGAGCGAGCGCGGCCAGGTGGTGATCGCATCGTGGCCGGAGAGCGAGTTCGGCCACAGCGCGAACACGGTCGGGGTCGAGTCGGTCCGAAGCCCCAGCTCGCTGGAGTGGGCGGCGTAGTTCAGGCCGATCGCGAGGATCAATGGAGGCGTCAGCAGCACGGAGGCGAACGTCAGAGAGTCGACCGGATGCCGGGGACCTGCGCCGTCCGCGGCCTCCCGCACCCTCTCGAGCAGTGGATCGCCACCGGCGATGAGCTCCTCGAGAACCCGAGGCGCGCCGGGAAACAGGTCCTCGACGACGAGCGCTCCCTCGTCGACGATGAGCGCGAGGCGCGGGTCGTCCGTGCCCGCGGAGGTCACGTGGGCGAAGCGCATGGCTCCACGCTACCGTGGCGCAGATCCCTAGGCTGTGTCGCATGACGCTGCCTGGGTTCGACTCATCCGACCGAGATCGCACGAGCGGTGGGTTCCCCTCATCGCTGGCGCAGCCCTCGTTCGCGCCCACGACGTCGATCGACAGCGCACCGGTCTCGCCCGCCCCGCTTGCGGCGCCGGTGCCGGCGCGATCGGGCCGCAGTGCGCCGGTGTGGATCTTCGGCGTGCTCGTGCTGCTGCTGATCGCCCTCGTCGGCTATTTCCTCACGTTCGTCGGCACGGGCGCCTCGGCGATCGGCGCGATCCTGGCTCTCGTGCCCCTCACGGTCGTGCTGCTCGCGATTCGGATCATCGATCGCTGGGAGCCCGAGCCGCGCAGCCTCGTGATCTTCGCGATCGCCTGGGGTGCGATCGCCGCGGTCGCGATCGCGCTCGGCGTCGATCTCCTGCTGACGGTGCTGCTCCGCCCGCCCGACACGCAGGCCAACGAGATCTTCGGGGCCGTCGTGCAGGCGCCCATCGTCGAGGAGCTGGGCAAGGGGCTCGGCGTGCTGATCATCTTCGCCGTCGGACGACGAGCGTTCGACGGGCCAATTGACGGCATCGTCTACGGCGCGCTCATCGGCGCCGGGTTCGCGTTCACCGAGAACATCCAGTACTTCGCGACGAGCTACATCGAAGGAGGCGTCGGACAGACCTCGGTGACGTTCTTCATGCGTGGCATCATGTCGCCGTTCGCGCATGTGATGTTCACGAGCGTCACGGGGTTCGCGGTCGGCCTGGCCGCGCGACGGGGGGCCAGGACAGCGCAGGCCGTCGGGCCCTGGATGATCGGGCTCGCGGGAGCGATCGCCCTGCACGCCTTCTGGAACGCATCCGCCGTGTTCAGCGACTTCTTCACGCTGTATCTCCTCGCCCAGATCCCGCTCTTCATCGTGTTCATCCTGGGGGTGCTCGCATTGCGCCGCGAAGAGTCCAGGCTCACCCGCACACGCCTCGGGGAGTTCGCCACCGCGGGGTGGTTCACGCCGCAGGAGGTGGACATGCTCGCCACCCCCGCAGGCCGCCGCACCGGCCTGCGCTGGGCGAAGACCCTCCGCGGCGACCGCACCGCGATCATGAAGGGGTTCATCCTCGATGCCACCGCCCTCGCGATGGCCCGACAGCGCGAGATCACCGGCCGCGACCCGGCCGCGATCCACGACGAGTCGGCGCTGCTCGAGCGCACGGCCGCCGCGCGGGCGGCGCTGCTCGCGCCGTGAGGAGGCTGCCGCATCAACGCGGGGCTTCGCGCCGCATTGATCCGACTCGCGGCAAAACTCAGCGCTCGGTGTCGCGGCGATGCCTGCGAAACTGCCGAGCGCTGAGTTGGTCTGACCCCAGCGTGTCAAACCCCCACTCCAGCGTCAACCCCTGGGGCAGGGAGGTGCTCGCGTTGCACCGATCCTTCTCGTCGGGTTGGATGGATGCATGACTGATGACCGCACCAAGCCCGAGATCGACGCCCCCGAGGGGCCCGCTCCCACCGACCTCGTCATCCGCGATCTCATCGTGGGCGACGGCGCCGAGGCGAAGCCCGGCGACACCGTGACCGTGCACTACGCCGGCGTCGAGTACGAGACCGGCGAGGAGTTCGACTCTTCGTGGAACCGCGGCGAGAGCATCCAGTTCCCGCTGCGCGGCCTCATCCAGGGCTGGCAGGACGGCATCCCCGGCATGAAGGCCGGCGGTCGTCGCGAATTGACGATCCCGCCGCACCTCGCCTACGGCCCCGCCGGCGGCCACTTCCTCGGCGGCAAGACCCTGATCTTCGTTATCGACCTCGTCTCGGTCGGCTGACCCACCCTTTTTCTCGACGAGGGACGGATGCTGCGGCATCCGTCCCTCGTTCTCATTTGCGCGCGGGCCGGCGAACCCGACGAAGAAACTTTATATTCACCGGAATAGATCGGCGGGATGCCGCCTTACCCCTTTCAGAGAGTTCGTCGGCCCCGCGACGGATCGAGACGGAGGAAGACCATGACCGACACCACCACCATCGACGTTCCCGGTTACAAGGCGGGCACCTGGGTGCTCGACCCCGCCCACAGCGAGGTCCGCTTCAGCGTCCGCCACATGATGATCTCGAAGGTGCGCGGCACGTTCGGGATGAAGAGCGCGACACTGATCGCCCCGGAGAACCCGCTCGACGCGAAGGTGGAGGCGAGTGTCGACGTCACGTCGCTCGACTCGAAGGACGCCGGCCGCGACGCCCACCTGCTGTCGCCCGACTTCTTCGATGTCGAGAACCACCCGACGATCGAATTCGTCTCGACCGGTGCTCACGTCAAGGGCGACGAGTTCTTCGTGGATGGCGACCTCACGATCCGCGGCATCACCAAGCCGGTCTCGTTCGACTTCGAGTTCGGCGGCTTCGGCACCGACCCGTGGGGCAACTACAAGGCCGGTGCGACGGCGACGACGGTCATCAACCGCGAGGACTTCGGTCTGACGTGGAACGCCGCGCTCGAGACCGGCGGCGTGCTCGTCGGCAAGGACATCACGATCACGCTCGACCTGCAGGGCGCCCTGCAGCAGGACTAGTCGCGAACGGGGGCGGGTGCGTCGGAGCTCGGTTCGAGCGCCGGGGCACCCGCCCTTTCGCGATTGCGCCGAGAGAGTCGCAGCCGGTTCTGCGCGAGCAGGATGCCGAGGAAGACGACCAGCGCTCCCACCGGCTCGTTCCAGCTGACGGTCTCGCCCAGCACCACGACCCCGAGCACGACGCCCACGATAGGCGTGATGTAGGTGACGGTCGATGCGCGGGTGGGTCCCCAAGCGCGCACCGTGGTCTGGTTCCAGATGTAGGCGACGCCCGTGCCGAGGCATCCGAGCAGCAGCACGCTGCCGATGATCCAGGGGTCGAGGGTGACCGCGGATGCCGCGACCAGCGGCGTCAGCGCGAGCATGATGACCGCCCCGATGCCGATGTTCAGGAACGAGAACATGAGCGCCGTCATGCCCGTGTTCGAGACGAACTTGCGCATGTAGGCGAGGCTGAAGCCGTAGCAGGCGGTCGCGCCGAGGATCGCGAACTGGGCGACCAGGCTCTGGCTGAGGTCCAGTCCCTGCCAGGGCGCGATGATCACCACGACGCCGAGGATTCCCAGGACGATGCCGGCGATCTGCAGCGCCCTGAGGCGCTCGACGCGGAACAGGACTGCCGCCATGACCGCCGTCATGATCGGCGTGGTCGCGTTGAAGATGCTCGCGAGGCCCGAGGTGACGTGCTGCTGCGCCCACGAGAACAGCAG
>NZ_JBFUFC010000203.1:0-6818 GCF_056403635.1 Microbacterium sp. P2_F9
CACCAGACCCGCCGGTGGAACCCGAAAGTCAAGCGCTTCATCCTCACCGAGCGCAGCGGCATCCACATCATCGACCTGCAGCAGTCGCTGACGTACATCGACAAGGCGTACGAGTTCGTCAAGGAGACGGTCGCCCACGGCGGCACGATTCTCTTCGTCGGCACCAAGAAGCAGGCACAGGAAGTCCTCGCGGAGCAGGCCACGCGCGTCGGTCAGCCCTACGTGAACCAGCGCTGGCTCGGTGGTCTGCTGACCAACTTCCAGACGATCTCCAAGCGCCTCGCGCGCATGAAGGAGCTCGAGGAGCTCGACTACGAGGTCCCCGCGAACAGCGGCTTCACCAAGAAGGAGCTCCTGCTCAAGAAGCGCGAGCTCGACAAGCTCCACAAGTCGCTCGGCGGCATCCGCAACATGACCAAGACGCCTTCGGCGATCTGGGTCGTCGACGCGAAGCGCGAGCACCTCGCGATCAACGAGGCCACGAAGCTGGGCATCCCGGTCATCGGCATCCTCGACACGAACGCCGACCCGGACGAGTTCCAGTACCCGATCCCCGGCAACGACGACGCGATCCGTTCGGTGAGCCTGCTCACCCGCATCATCGCCGACGCCGCCGCCGAGGGCCTCATCCAGCGCCACAACCCGGCYGACGAGTCGGCGGAAGCTGCCGAGCCCCTCGCCGACTGGGAGCGCGAGCTGCTCGAGCAGGGCGCGGCTGAAGAGGTCGCTGACGCGGTCGTCGAAGCCGTCGTCGAGGCTGAGGCCGCCTCGGGCATCGATGTGGTCGAGGTCGACGTGGTCGAGGTCGTCACCGAGACCGCCGATGGCGTCGAGGTCGAGGTCGTCGAGGTCGACATCGTCGAGGCTGACGCAGCCGAGGCCGAGGTCGCCGAGTCCCCCGAGGCCGACGCCAAGTAGTCACGCGCAGGCACTCCGCCTGCAGGATTCCGTCTCGGCGGTGCCGACCGTCATGCGCGCGTCGGCCCCGCCGAGACATCCCCAGAACTCACACAAACCAAGGAGCCGCCACCCATGGCAAACTTCACGATCGCCGACATCAAGGCGCTGCGCGAGCAGCTCGGAACCGGCATGGTCGACACCAAGAAGGCTCTCGAAGAGGCTGACGGCGACGTCGAGAAGGCCGTCGAGATCCTGCGCCTGAAGGGCGCGAAGGGCAACGCCAAGCGCGCCGACCGCTCGACGAGCGAAGGCCTCATCGCCTCCCGCGAGGTCGATGGCAAGGTCACGATCCTCGAGCTCGCGTGCGAGACCGACTTCGTCGCGAAGAACGTCCGCTTCATCGCGCTGGCCGACAAGGTCGCGGATGCCGCGGCCGCCGTCGCCGCCGACTCCGTGGAGGCTGCCCTCGCGGCTCCGGCCGGCAGCCAGTCCGTCGCTCAGCTGATCGACGACGAGGCCGCCATCATCGGCGAGAAGGTCGAACTGCGTCGCGTGCGCACGCTGTCCGGCGACAAGTTCGAGATCTACCTGCACAAGACGAACAAGGACCTGCCCCCGCAGGTCGGCGTCGTGCTGGCGTACACGGGTGACGACGCCGAGACCGCCCGCAGCCTGGCGCAGCACATCTCGTTCGCGAACCCGTCCTACCTCAGCCGCGACGAGGTCCCCGCGGCCGACGTCGACAAGGAGCGCGAGATCGTCACCGAGATCTCGCGTCAGGAGGGCAAGCCGGAGGCAGCCCTTCCGAAGATCGTCGAGGGTCGCGTGAACGCGTTCTTCAAGCAGGTCTCGCTGCTCGACCAGGACTACGCGAAGGACAACAAGCTGTCCGTCGCGCAGGTGGCCAAGAACGCTGGGCTCACGCTCACCGGCTTCGCCCGCTTCAAGGTCGGCGCGTAGCACTTCAGGAAGGCCCGCATCGCAAAGCCGATGCGGGCCTTTCGCCTGCGTTCGATAGTCTGCAAACGCCACGAGAGGATCCCACGTGATCGATGAAGCGACCGGACGCCGCCGCGTCCTCCTGAAATTGTCCGGTGAGGCGTTCGGGGCGGGCCAGCTCGGCGTGAATCCCGATGTCGTCAGCCAGATCGCCCGCGAGATCGCCGCCGCGGTCGGACAGGTCGAGATCGCCATCGTGGTCGGTGGCGGCAACTTCTTCCGCGGCGCTGAGCTCAGCCAGCGCGGCATGGACCGCGGTCGTGCCGATTACATGGGCATGCTCGGCACCGTGATGAACGCGCTCGCGCTGCAGGACTTCCTGGAGCAGGCCGGCGCGGCCACCCGCGTGCAGTCCGCCATCTCGATGACGCAGGTCGCCGAGCCCTACATTCCGCGCCGCGCAGAGCGGCACATGGAGAAGGGCCGCGTCGTGATCTTCGGCGCCGGGGCGGGTCTTCCCTACTTCTCGACCGACACGGTCGCCGCCCAGCGCGCGCTCGAGATCGGCGCGATCGAGGTGCTCGTCGCCAAGAACGGCGTCGATGGCGTGTACACCGCCGATCCGAAGAAGGATGCCTCGGCCACCCGCATCGACCGCATCACGTACCAGGACGCGCTGCAGCGCGGCCTCAAGGTCGTCGACTCGACCGCGTTCAGCCTCTGCATGGACAACGGCATGGACATGCGCGTGTTCGGCATGGAGCCCGCGGGCAACGTCACCCGCGCCCTCCTGGGGGAACCGATCGGCACGCGCGTCACGGTCTGAGCCCGCCTCCCCGGCTAGACTGATGCTCTTGTAAGCCACGAGGGGAGTCGCTGTGATCGCCGACGTTCTGTCCGATGCCGGGGTGCGCATGGATCGCGCCGTGGAGGCAGCGAAGGAGGACTTCGCGACCGTCCGGACGGGTCGGGCGAACCCCCAGCTCTTCCAGAAGATCCTGGTCGACTACTACGGGACTCCGACGCCGTTGGCTCAGCTCGCCTCGCTCAACAACCCCGAGGCACGCACGATCGTCGTGACGCCCTACGACAAGTCGGCGCTCAAGGCCATCGAGCAGGCGATCCGCGACACGCCCAACCTCGGCGCCAACCCGACCAACGACGGCAACCTCGTGCGGGTCACCCTTCCCGAGCTCACCGAAGAGCGCCGTCGTGAGTTCGTCAAGATCGTGCGGAGCAAGGGCGAAGACGCGAAGGTGCACGTGCGCGGCATCCGTCGCAAGTCCAAGGACGATCTCGACGACCTCAAGAGCGAATTCGGCGAGGACGAGCTGGCACGTGCCGAGAAGGAACTCGACGCTCTGACGCGCTCGCACGTCGACGCCATCGACGAGGCCCTCAAGCGCAAAGAGACCGAGCTTCTCGAGGTCTGAGACAGACGATGACCGACCCATCCGGTGATGCACCGGGCGATCCGTCCGCGGATCCCGGACCCGCCCTGACTCGGCGCGAAGCCGCGCAGGCGCGCAAGGCGCCAGAAGAGTCGGCATCGACCGGCGCCTTCCCCGCGCAGGTGCGCTCCGCGCGCAACGAGTTCGAGAGCCAGGTCGCCCATGCGCGCGCCGAGTTCGAAGAGGCCAATGAACGGATCAAGCAGCGGACCGGCCGCGATCTGATCTTGGCGATCCTCATCGGCGTGAGCCTCGCGATCGTGCTGATCGGCTCGCTCGTGTTCGTGAAGTGGGGATTCCTCGCGCTCGCGCTCGCGGCGCTGGTATCCGGACTGTTCGAGTTCTGTCGCGCGCTTCGCACCGCGGGGCGCCGGGTCGATGTCATCCCGCACATCGTCGTCGGGGTCTGCGTGCTCCTCGCCGGGTACTTCCTCAGCCCCTGGCTGCACTGGGTGACGACCATCGTCGCGGTGGCCGTCGTCATCGTGTGGCGGCTGATCGCCCAGATGGCGGTGCGCGACGGACGCAGCTACGGCGATGTGCTCTCCGACGTCATGGCGGCGGGCTTCGTCCAGCTCTATGTGCCGTTCCTGGCGAGCCTGTGCGTGGTGCTGCTGCGCCAGGACGGGGGCGAATGGTGGGTGCTCGCCTTCATCGCGATCGTCATCGCCGCCGACACCGGCGCCTACGCATCCGGCCTCACCTTCGGCAAGCACCCCATGGCGCCGCTCATCAGCCCGAAGAAGACCTGGGAGGGCTTCGCCGGCGCTGGCCTGGCCGCGCTGATCGCGGGGCTTCTGCTCGGCCTGTTTATGCTCGGCATCCCCTGGTGGGCGGGGCTCATCACCGGCTTCGTGATCCTGCTGGCTGCCACGACCGGCGACCTCGCGGAGTCGATGATCAAGCGCGACCTCGGCATCAAGGACATGAGCTCCTGGATTCCAGGGCACGGCGGTGTGCTCGACCGCCTGGACTCCGTCCTTCCTTCGGGTCTCGCGGCCTTGATCCTCTACTACCTTCTCTCCCCGCTGGCGGCCTGATGTCTGAATCCGATCTCGAGAACACCTCCGCCCCACCGGCGCCGGCCTTCCCGGATGCACCGCACCGCGGCCGCGGTTATGAGAAGCGTGCGGTCGAGGCGTTCCTCGCGCACGCGCGCACCGCGTTCGAACTCGGGGACGAGTCGACCTCCATGACCTCTGCCGACATCCGGCACGTCGCCTTCCCGATCGTGAAGCACGGCTATTCGATCGCCGCGGTGGATGCCGCGCTCGGCCGGATCGAAGACGCCTTCGCCGCCCGCGAGCGCCGGCTCGCGCTCACTGAGAGCGGCGTCGGCGCCTGGGTGGGCCAGACCAAGGAGACCGCGCAGGTCGTGCTGGATCGTCTCTCCCGTCCGCGCGGGCACCGCTTCACGCGCGTGAACGCGCTGCGCTACGGATACCGCATCGACGAGGTGGATCTCGTCGCCGACAAGATCTCCCGCTACCTGGAGACGGGCGATTCGGTGAGTGTCGAGCAGGTTCGGGCGGTCGCCTTCCGCATGCAGCGCGGCGGGTACCGCGAGACTCAGGTCGATGCCGTGCTCGACGCGGTCGTCGAGGTGATGCTCGCCGTCGCATGAGCATTGCATGAGGGTCCGAGTCCGTCGGATGGCATGCTCCGGCTTCGCCGGGTACACTCAGGGACACTGTGACTTCCGGCAACGAGATGATTCCCGTGGCGCCCCGACGGATGCGTCGTCACGAACCGGCCCCCGCAGCGACGATCACCGTCGCTCCGGTCGGAGTGCCTGCCGCGACACCACGGTGGTCCCGCAGGCGCGGAGTGGTGAGCGTCTTCGCCGCGCTGGCCGCGATCGGATTCGTCGCGGCGTATGTCGGACCCATGGGCTCGGTGCTGGGCGAGGCCAACGCCGCCGAGACTACGCCGGTCACGCTCTACGCGAGTGGACTGGGTGACACGCAGACTCTGGCCCTGGATGCCGCGGTCTCGGACGAGGCGGTCTCGTTCGACCGAGGCGGCTACACGGTGTACGTCAAGCCGAAGCCCCCGCCCCCGCCTGCGCCCGTCGTCGGCAAGACCACCGGGTCCTCTGGAGCCGCCAAGTGGTCGCCGCCATTCGTCTCACCCGACCCCGGTACGGCGCAGTCCATCGCCTACGGCATGGTGCAGGCGCGTGGTTGGGGCGACTCCGAATTCGCCTGCCTCGTGGCGCTGTGGAACCGGGAATCCGGCTGGCGGGTCAACGCGTACAACGCGGGCAGCGGCGCATACGGCATCCCGCAGGCTCTGCCCGGCAGCAAGATGGGCTCGGTTGCGCCCGACTGGGAGTCCAACCCGGCCACGCAGATCACCTGGGGCCTGAACTACATCGGCGGCCGCTACGGCTCGCCGTGCGGTGCCTGGAACCATTCGCAGAGCACCGGCTGGTATTGAGCTCATGCCGCGGTCGAACCGTCGGCGTCCTGGCGCGGCGGGCAACGAGTCCTTCGAGCGCATGGTCGCGGGGTGGAAGCGCACCGAGACGCGACGCGGCGCGGAGTGGACGGTTCAGCCGGTGAGCGGAGCCCAGGCCGTCAAGGCGTACACCTGCCCGGGGTGCGGGCGGCAGATCGACCCCGGTGTGGCACACCTCGTGGCCTGGCGGGCAGACGGGGTGCTCGGCGAGGAGGCCGACCTGGCCGCGCGCCGACACTGGCACACGCACTGCTGGAGGATCGGCTGACGTGGAAATCCGTGGACCCGTGCTCCTGCCCGCCCGGCGCGAGGACATCGAACTCGAGACGCTCGACGGGCTGACGCTCGTCGGAGAGCTCGCCATGCCGGCAGAGCATGCGCCGGTCGCGACGCTCGTGACGCTGCATCCGCTCCCGACGGCGGGCGGGTTCATGGACTCGCACATCCTTCGCAAGGCCGCCGCTCGTCTGCCTGCGCTGGCCGACCTCGCCGTGCTGCGGTTCAACACGCGCGGCACGACGTCGCCGCGCGGGACGAGCGACGGCGCGTTCGACGGTGGACAGGCGGAGGCCTTCGATCTGGCGGCGGCGATGGACTTCGTCCGGGACCGCGCGCTGCCGCATCCCTGGCTCGTCGGGTGGTCATTCGGCACCGAGATCGCGCTCAAGTACGGCCGCGACCACGAGGTCGAGGGGGTGATCCTCCTCTCCCCGCCGCTGCACCGCGCCGGACCGGACGAGGTGGCCGCGTGGGAGGGCGACCGGCGCCGGATGATCGCGCTGATCCCCGAGTTCGACGATTACCTGCGACCGGATGCCGCGGCCGAAGGCTTCGCGTCGGTCCCGCACGCCGTGCTCATTCCGGTCGAGGGCGGCAAGCACCTGTGGGTCGGCGAGACGCAGACCCGGCGCGTCCTCACCGAGATCGTCGCGGCCGTCAACCCCGGTGCCCTGCCACTCCCGGAGGAGTGGCACGGGTCGTCCGAGTCATCCGCCGTGCTGCGGTTCAACACGCGCGGCACGACGTCGCCGCGCGGGACGAGCGACGGCGCGTTCGACGGTGGACAGG
>NZ_JBFUFC010000204.1:0-6792 GCF_056403635.1 Microbacterium sp. P2_F9
CTGCTGCTGCGTCGTCGGGGGTGCGGTGTCCGCTCCACGCCCCGACGGGAACGGCATCCCGATAAGCGCCGCCGAGCAGCGACGCGAGGGGAAGACCGGCCTGCTTGCCGAGCAGGTCGAGCACGAGAAGTTCGAACCCGTCGTACTCGCGGCTGTGCACGAGCGGAAGGTTCTGCCAGCGCAGCTGCCCGACGTCCGCCCCGATGAGGGAGCGCGCCATGGCCTCCTGCACGTGGCGGTCGGGATCGCGGAGAGATTCGCCGAATCCGACGGTGCCGTCGTCGGTCGTCGCGACCAGGACGTACTTCGAGAATTCGTCGAATTGCCGGGTCCACGCCGCGTCGGCTACGGAGGCGAGCTTGTGCAGGGGCTTGTCGAGGCTCACGGAATTCACCGCTCCCTCGCGGGCGGGGACTTGGACTTCGATCAGCTCGATCTGTTCGATTCTCATGAGTGGTCTCCGGGTTCRTGAGGGTCGGTGTTGTCGAATGCCATCCGGGAGCTGCCCCCGTCGACGGTGATCTCCGCAGCGGTGATCGAACGGGCCGCGTCGGAGAGCAGGAAGACCGCGGCCGCGCCGATTTCGGCGCCGGTGATGGGCCGCGGTGTCATCTGGCGCGTGTTGATGTAGTGCTGGATCCAGGTCTCAGGGTCGCCCCAGCCGGCGAGCAGTTGCCGGTTCTGCGGGCTGTCCACGAAACCCGGGTGGATGATCGAACACCGGATGCCGTCGCGGCCGTGGTCGGCGGCGATGCCTCGGGTCAGTCCGCTCAGCCCCGCCTTCGCGGCGGCGTAGGTCGAGTACCCGACGTGCGGTCCGAGCGCCTGCACGGAGCCGATGTTGACGATCGCGCCCCCGCCGTTCTCGATCAGCAGCGGGATCGCCGCGCGCGCACATAAGAACGCGCCCCGCAGATCCACACCATGAACGCGATCCCATTCCGCGGTGCTGACATCGGCGAGCCGGCGGATGAGGCCGACGCCGGCGCTGTGCACGAGGCCGCGCAGGGGGCCGAGTTCCGTGGGCACATCGGCGAAGAACTCGCCGACGCTCGTTTCGTCAGCGACATCCAGGTATCGTCCGACGGCTGACATTCCGGTCGTGCGCAGTTGCTGCGCGAGGTGTTCTGCGGCGGGGAGGTCCCGATCGCCGATGACCACGAGGTCGCCGGACTGCGCGACTGCGTGGCTGATCGCCTGGCCGATCCCGCCGCCGGCACCGCCGGTGACGACGACGACGCCCGGCCTAGAAGACGCGTCCTCGTCAGTTGCATCCGAATCCACTATTTCCTCCTGTTGGGCAGGAGATCAGCATGCGGAGGGACCAGCCGACTCGCGTTCGGGATCGTCCATAGGATGTTTTCATGCGTTCTGAGCGCGCCGACGATACTGGGGCGGTCGAACAGGGGATGGCCGTGTCATCCGATGTTCCCGACCTCGAGTCGACCGCCGATCGGACGATCATCGATCTGCGGGGACAGGGTCCGCTCGTCAGCGCTGGGCACTATCGCTATCTGGCGGCGCAGCCGGCTCTGCCCGATCAGGTGCACGCGGGGCTGCTCGTTCTGGCCTTCGCGATCCGCTCCACGTTCGACTTCGTGGTCGACGGGAGCTCCATCGTGGTGGGGCCGGGAGCTGTGATCGTCATTCCGCCGGGGCACGTCTACAGCACCGGCGCGGTGGCGCAGACAAGGGGAGAGCTGCTCTGGCTGGTGGTTGGCACCGAGGGTGCGCGGTCCGCGGGGTCGGGCGAACATGATCGGTCGATCTCCGAGACCATCGACAATCTCGTGGCCGCTGGGGTCACCACGCGCCCGGCTCCTCGAGAAAGCGTCGACCTGCTGTTACGCGTCCTGACCGCGACAGACCTCAGGTGGAGCGGGACACGCACCTGGCGGCACGCACTGTGCATGGCAGCGCTCATGGAACTGGCGCACGCGGTCTGGAACGCCGATGCTGCGTCGCAGCCGCTGCGTCGCAGCCGCTGCACCCGGCGCTGCGCCAGTCGCTGGAGTGGGCGACCGCCCACCTGGAGGAGCCGATCACGGTGGCGCAGCTCATCGAAGTATCCGGGATGTCGTCGACCCACTTCTTTCAGCAGTTCGCTCGGTCCTTCGGAACCAGCCCGAAGGACTACATCCTTCGCATGAAGGTCAGCCGGGCGCGCGAACTGCTGGAAGGAGCGGACTCGGTGACGGACATCTCACACGCTCTCGGCTTCTCATCGAGCCAGCACTTCAGCACGGCGTTCAGGCGATACGTCGGGATGTCGCCGACCGGATACCGGCGAGTCGCGCGCGGCACCGCAGCCAGCTGAGACCCGCCCTGGGGAATCTTTCGGGGGCGTTCTGCGCCAACCGCCTATGCTTTTCGAACCCCGCGGCACGTGTCGAAACTCCCCCTTGCATTCCCCAGCCGGCGGTCTTATCGTTTTGCTAATCGTTTAAGCCAATCGATTAACACAGCGAACGAAGGAGTTCTCAATGAATCGGAATCGCTCGTCGCGTGCCCGGCTCGCGTTGGTTGCCGGTGCGACCCTCGCGGCGCTGACGCTTGCGGGATGCAGCAGCGGAAGCGCCGGAGGCAACGGCGGCACCGACGAGAAGGTGACACTGAAGTACGCGCTCTGGGATGAGAACCAGAAGCCCGCGATGGAGCAGATCATCAGCGCGTTCGAGAAGGATCACCCGAACGTCACGGTCGACATCCAGCTCATTCCGAGCGCGGACTACTGGACGAAGATCCAGACGGCAGTCGCCGGAGGATCGGGCCCCGACAACTTCTGGATCAACGGCCCGAACTTCCAGTTGTACGCCTCGAATGGTCAGATCGCCCCGCTCGACGACCAGGGCATCGACACGTCCGATTACCCGAAGGGCCTCGTCGACCTGTACAGCTACGACGGCAAGCTTTACGGAGCGCCCAAGGACTTCGACACGATCGGCGTCTGGTACAACAAGGCTCTCTTCGATGCGGCGGGAGTCGCGTACCCGAAGGCAGGGTGGACATGGGAGGACTTCCAGACGGCTGCCGCGGAGCTCACCGACCCGGCACAGGGCATCTACGGCACTGCGGCCGCGCCCTACGGGCAGATGACCTTCTACAACACGATCTACCAGGCGGGCGGTGAGGTCATCAGCGCCGACCACAAGAAGAGCGGCTACGGGTCGCCGGAGGCGCTCGAGGGTGTTGAGTTCTGGACTGACCTCATCGCATCGGGCGCGTCACCGACGTCCCAGCAGATGACCGACACGTCGCCGTTCGACATGTGGACCGGGGGCAAGATCGCGATGTTCTGGGACGGCTCGTGGTCACCTTCCGGCTACGCGAAGAGCGCCATCGGCGGCACGATCGACATCGCGCCGCTCCCGACCGGCCCGACCGGCAACCAGAGCATCATCCACGGTCTCGCGAACGTTGCGAACGCGAAGAGCCCGCACCTCGCGGAGGCAAAGGAGTTCGCGGCCTTCGCGAGCGGCAAAGCTGCGGCGGAGATCATGGCGAAGACCGGAGCGGTCATCCCGGCGTACAACGGCGAGCAGCAGGCCTGGGTCGACTCGCTGCCCCAGTACGACCTGCAGACCTTCATCGACGAGGTTCCCACCGCGGTTCCGTACCCGATCTCGAAGAACACGACGGCCTGGAACAAGCACGAGGGAGACATCCTGCCGCAGATCTGGGCTGGCGCCGTCTCTCCCGAGGACGGCCTGAAGGACCTCGCTGCGAAGATGCAGGCCGAGCTCGACAAGGAGTAGGAACCACACCATGACCGAAGTGATCGCACACCCCCAAGGGATTGCGATCGCCGATCAGCACCGGGGGCGGCCGAGGGCCGCCCCCGGTGCCGGGAGGCGACCGATCTCCCGGCCCCGTCGACGCCGTACGCTCGGGACATCGCCCCTGTGGGCGCTCGTGTTCATCGGACCCGCCCTGCTCGGTCTCGCGGTCTTCTACCTCTGGCCGGCCGTCCGGACCCTCATCCTCTCTTTCACGCAGACCGGTGTGTTCGGTGGGAGCACCTTCGTCGGCTTCGCGAACTACCTTCGGCTCTTCTCGGATCCCGACTTCTACGTGAATCTGCGCAACACAGCGGTCTATACCGTGATCGTGCTGCTCGGCATCCCGCTCGCGATGGTGATCGCGGCACTGCTGAACACTCCCGGGCTGAGAGGGCGAGGCTTCTACCGCACGCTCTACTTCATCCCGGTGGTGACCATGCCGGCGGCCTTCGCCTTGGTGTGGAAGCTGATCTACAACGGCGAGTTCGGCCTGCTCAACAGCCTGCTTCGGCCCTTCGGCATTGTGGGGCCGTCATGGCTCACCAACGACTCCACCGTGCTGATGGCGATCGCGGTCGTCGGCATCTGGGCGAGCCTCGGCACCAACATCGTGATCTTCATGGCGGGACTGCAGGCGATTCCCGACACCGCAATGGAGGCAGCCGAGTTGGACGGGGCGGGGCCGATCCGGAAGTTCGTCTCGATCACGACCCCGCTCCTGAGCCCGAGCATCTTCCTCGTGACAGTGCTGACCGTGATCAACGCACTCCAGGTCTTCGACCTCGTCTACCTGATGCTCACGCCTCGCGTGATCAATCCCGCTGTACCGGCCGCCCGCACGATCGTGTACTCGTTCTACGAGGCGGGCTTCCTCGACAACGATCGCGGCTATGCCGCCGCGATCGGGATCGTCCTCTTCGTGATCGTCCTCGCGCTCACGATCGTGCAGTTCCGCATGCAGAAGAAGTGGGTCCACTATGAGTGACATCGTGGACGCCGCATCCTCATCGGCGAGTTTCGAGATGAACCGTCGGCCGCGACGACAGCGGGGTCGACTCGGACGCCACACCCTCGTCCACCTGCTGCTCGCGGCGGGTGCAGTGGTGATGGTCTTCCCGTTCATCTGGGAGTTCTTCACGGCTTTCAAGTCGGACAACGCCGCGGTGAGCATTCCGCCCAAGCTCCTTCCCGACCCCTGGGTGTTCACGAACTTTGCAGGGGTGTTCGACCAGATCCCCTTCTGGCAGATGCTCCTGAACTCGATCCTGATCACGGCCGGCCGCACGCTCGGCCAGGTGGTCCTGTGCACGATGGCCGGCTACGCCTTCGCCCGCATTCCGTTCCGCGGCCGCAGCATCCTCTTCATCCTCGTGCTGTCGGTGCTCATGGTCCCCTCGTTGCTGTTCCTGCTGCCCCAGTACGAGATCATCCAGGCCCTTGGCTGGCTCGACACGCTCCAGGGCCTCATCGTCCCTGGGCTGTTCAGCGCCTTCGGAATCTTCCTGATGCGCCAGTTCTTCATGGCGATGCCGGCCGAGCTCGAAGAGGCGGCCCGGCTGGACGGCGCAAATCCGTGGCAGACGTTCTGGCGGGTCATGGTGCCGCTCGCGAAGCCGGGCATCATCGCCCTCGCAGTCTTCACCACGCTCTGGTCGTGGAACGATCTGATCTGGCCCCTGATCGTGACGAGCGACCAATCCAAGATGCCGCTGTCGGTCGGACTCGCCATGCTCGCCGGGGGCCTTCATCACGTCGACTACTCGGTACTCATGGCGGGGGCGCTTCTGGCGACACTCCCGATGCTGCTCGTCTTCATCTTCCTGCAGCGCCACTTCATCCAGGGCATAGCCTTCTCGGGGACGAAAGGATGAGCGAGACCGTGACAGTGGCCGACCATGATTCCCGTCCGCGACGCCGGCCGACTCTTCGTATGGTCGCGGAGCTCGCCGGTGTCTCCACTGCCACCGTTTCCTACGTGTTCTCGGGGCGGCACGGCGGTGAGTCGGGCGTCGCTCCGGCAACCACCCAGCGGGTGCTGGATGCGGCCGACCAGCTCAACTACCGACCCAATCGCGCGGCTCGGGCGATTCGCACCGGCAAGACGGGCATGATCCAGCTTTCGCTCCACATGCTGAGCGACCCGTGGTCACTCGCTGTTGCCGAGGCCGTCAACGCTGCATCCAAGCCCCATGGTCTGACCACCCTGATCCTCGCGGACGGGGACTGGTCCACGGCGCTCGATCGGGTGGAGAGCGATGTGGCGTATGTCGGTGTGCCAGTCGATCTCGTGGATGAAAGCCGCGAAAAACTGCGCACTCTCGTCGCGCGTGGACAGCGGCTCGTGGTGTTCTGCGAGACCCTGGAACCCGATGGATTCGACGTCGTCCGCTCGGATGCGCTGCCGGGCTGCGCGCTCGTCATGGATCATCTGCTGGAGCGACACACCCAGATCGGATGCCTCACCGGCGAGTCCCAGCTGCGTGCGTCGGTCGCTCCCGCCTCGCGGTACACGGTGTATCTCGAGCGGATGGCAGCGGCAGGACTCGACGTGGATCCCTCGTTCACCGTTACCTACGAAGATCACAGCAAAGCCAGCGCCCTCACCTCCGCCATCCAGCTCCTGTCGGGCGATCGCCGTCCCACCGCCGTGTTCGCAACGACAGACTTCGCTGCCATCGCCGCGATGAATGCAGCGCACATGCTCGGCCTGCGAGTTCCGCACGATGTCGCCATCGCCGGTGTGGGCAACGCTCCGGAGGCGCAGCAGGTCATTCCCACCCTCACGACGGTGGGACCGAGCGACCTGTACGAGCGCCAGGCGGAGCTCATCGTGGAGCGAGCACTCGAGCAGGTGCCGTCGCCGCCCAGACTCCTGGACTTCCCCTGGACTCTGATCCCCGGCGGCTCGACCGACCTCGACGCGCCGCCCTTGCGCCGCCCCGGCGACACCATCCCGCGCTGACTGGCGCGGAGCGCCCTTCAAGCTTCCGGTCGCTTCGGCGGCTGTTCACCG
>NZ_JBFUFC010000205.1:0-6698 GCF_056403635.1 Microbacterium sp. P2_F9
GTACAGCACGATCATGATCCCCATGAGCAGGAGCATCGAGGTGACATCGGCCGCGGGAGTGGCGAGGGCGGCGAACGTCGCGGCGATGAGCACCGCGACCCGCCAGCCCTTCACGATCGCGCGCCCGCTGATGATGCCGGCGAGGTTAAGCGCCACCAGGAACACCGGAAGCACGAAGGCGACGCCGATCACGATGAGGAACTTGAAGACGAAGTCGTAGTACACGTCGTACTTGTAGAACTGCGCCGTGCCMGCGGGCACGAACTGCGCCATGAGCTCGATGACGTGCGGAATGATGAAGAATCCGACGACGCAGCCGGCGAAGAAGAGCGGAATGGCCGCACCGAGGAAGCCCCAGGTGTAGCGGATCTCCTTGCGGGTCAAGCCGGGCATGAAGAACGCCCAGATCTGCCACATCCACACCGGCGCCGAGATCAGCAGGCCGATCGCGAAGRCGATGCGCATCCGCAGGTCGAAGCCGCCGGTCACCGTGTCGATGTTGAGCGCGGTGTACTCGCGGCCCTCCTGCGAGGCGATCGTCGTGATGGGGACGCTGAGCAGTTCGATGATCGGTCCCGTGATGAAGAAAGCGACCACCATGCCGATCACCAGAGCGGCCGCGGCGATCACGAGCCTGCGGCGCAGCTCCATGAGGTGCTGCGCGAGCGACATGCGCTTGTCGCGCTTCGGCGTGTCCGGCCCCTCGATGCGCGGCGGTCCGGTCGTGACCACGAGAACTAGGGCTTGTGCTCTGCGGTGCCGTCCGCCGGCGCGGGCGGCGCCGAGGCGGTCACCGCCGGGTCGGCGACCACGGAGGCGGCGGTCGCATCGGCGGTCGCCGTCTTCTCGTCTTCGTCCTTCATGGCCTTCATCTCGCCCTTGAAGACGCGTGCGGACTGGCCGACGCTCTTGGCCAGTGCGGGAAGCTTCGCAGCACCGAAGAGGAGGAGGATGACGGCGAGCAGGATGAGGAGGTGCCAGCCGTTCAGGTTTCCGAACATTTTGCGCTCCGTCGTATCAGGTGAAAGGTCAGCTCAGTCTACCCCTGGCCACCGGCCAGATCTCGGCGGAGCGGTGGGTCAGCGGTATTGCGCGAGTCCGGCCGCCGCCCATTCGGCGGCCGCGCGGCGGGCGCCCTCGGGCGCGAGGATCTCCAGCTCGCCGCCTCGCCGAGCGGCGAGCCGCCGAAGGCTCACCTCATCGGCGACGTGCATGGTCGCGGTCGACTCGCCGTTGACCGTCTCCACGTCGGCGCGGTCGAGATAGTCCCCCAACAGGGACGTGACCGCGTCGGGGAACCGTACGCGCGCGACGATGTCGGTGTCGACGGACTCGAACCAGCCGTTCACCGCATCCCCCGCGTGGGTGATGGGGATCTCGGTGAGTCGCAGGTCGCTCACCCGGTCGAGGTGGAAGGTGCGCATCGCCTGACGCAGGTGGCACCAGCCCTGCAGGTACCACTGCCCCGTCGCGATGTGCACCTTCACCGGGTCGACGGTGCGCGTCGTGGCCGGGGCATCCGGAGCCTTGTAGGTGAACGAGACCGCCACCCGCTCGCGGAGGGCCTCCGACACGGCGTTGCGCGCCTCATCCACCGGCGCCGACGCGAGGATCATCTCGGCCGGAGCGCTGGACGCCCCGCGCGCGAGTTTCGCGAGCAGCCCGGCGAAGAGATCGGTGTCGCCGACGCCCGGAATCGTACTGGCGAGCTGCAGACCGGCGAGCAGCGCGGCGGCCTCGCGCGCGGTGAGCCGCGGCGACCGCTCCAGGCCGACCGAGTTGGTGATGACGATGATGCCGCGCTCATCGAGCAGGTCCCAGTCGATGTCGAACAGGTCGTTCGCCATCTGCCAATAGCCGCCGTCGCCGGGCAGCCCGATGACGGTCAGCTTCTCGACCATCCCGCGCATCTGGTCGGGCGTCACCTCGAACTCGTCGGCGGCCTCCTCGACCGAGACCTCGCCCTTGCCGATCAGGTAGGGCACGAGCTGCAGGATGAGGGCGGCCCGGTCGGTGGCGATGAGCGGCTTGCGCGCGGTCATGCGGCACCTCCGTGCAGGTCCAGCGTGGCCTGCAGCCGCGCGATGACGTGCTGCCGGAGGTCATCCGGTGCGACGACGCGCACCTCGGGACCGTACGAGGCGAGCTCGTCCGCGAACACATGGACATCCACATACGGCACGTGGATGCCCTGGTCCGCGGGCGT
Source organism: Microbacterium sp. P2_F9 (assembly GCF_056403635.1). NCBI lineage: Bacteria > Bacillati > Actinomycetota > Actinomycetes > Micrococcales > Microbacteriaceae > Microbacterium > Microbacterium sp. P2_F9. Next base: position 2,207 of record NZ_JBFUFC010000205.1, read on the forward strand.
CGCGCGGCGGCTGAGGCGCAATGCGGCCTCGGTGCCGGGGTCGACCTCCAGGAGCGCCCGCTGGCGGGCGGCGAGCTCCTCGAGCCCGGCGAGCGCGTGCTCGCCGGCGTCCTCGCGCAGCGCGGTGTCGAACGAGTCGCGGGTCACGGTGACGTCGCCGACGATCCGCGAAAGCAGGAAGGTGCGTTCAGCCGCGGCATCCAGATCCCGGCCGAAGACATGCCAGCGCGTCTCGTACTCGACGAGGGCCAGCGGCTGGATGCGCCGCGTGCGCGGCTTCTGCCCGCCGGGCTTCAGATAGGGAAAGGTGACCGCCCTGCTCTGCTCGATCGCCAGCTGCAGGGCGGGGAAGGCGKGGTCGCGGAGGCTGATGCGCGGCGAGTAGCCGATGATCGGCTCGTCGACGGGGATGCCGAGCGCGCGGATCTTGCGCAGCCCGCTGCGCGCCTGCGCCGACATCGAGCTCTCGCTCCAGACGCCGCCGGCGAGGTTGAGCAGCGCGATCTCCGCGGGGGTGAATTCGATGTCTTCGGGGAGGGCGTATTCGGCGGTCGGCACGCGATAGCGGGCTTCGCGCAGGTCGTCGGGGTCGGCCCAGTCGCCGATCGTGTCGATGGGCACGCCGAGGCCGCGGAGACTCTCCTTGTCGCGCTCGAACATCTTCTCCAGCGCGTCCTTCGATGCGCCGGCTTCGCTCTGCTCGCGGTACCCCGAGACCGAGGACAGGATGGTGTCCTTCGTCAGCCCCTGCTCGGTCGCCATGAGGGCGACGACGAGGTTGACGAGACGCTCCTCGGGCGGGCTCTTCGGGGGGGAGTTGGCGGGCACTCCCTCATCCTAGGCGGAGCGCAATCCGCTGGATTCAACCGGCCGAAGCCTCGACCAGCCCCAGGATGTCGACGACGTAGACGTGCGCCGGGCCGTCCGCTCCTTCAGCTGGCGGCAGCACGACGAGAACCTGCGAGCCGACGGTGGCGCCCTTCAGGGCATCGGCGAACTCGGGGGCATCGTCGCCGAAGGAGATCGATGCGGGGGTCGCGTCCCACGTGGTGTCGATCACGCTGTGGTCGTCCCAGTTCACGCCGGTGTACGCGACGAACGCCGCCTGGTCCCCCGTGACCTCGGGGCCGTCGCCCTTGATCAGGGTCTGCACCACGAGGTCCTTGGGCGGGTCATTGTCCGGGACGATGACCCCAGGGCGACCATCCGGTGCGCGCACGACGGTCGGCAGGCCGAGCGCGTCGTTGTAGACGAGCGAGCCGGTCGCGCGCGGGAGGTACACCTTGTGGAGGTCGACCACCGCGACGGCGGACTCGTCCTCTGCGATGCCCAGACTCGTGGCGGTCTCGGCAGCGATGCCGCCGGGCGGAATCGCGACGACGGTGCGGGAGCCCTCGGTGGCGCATTCCAGAGCGGTCTTGAACGCCGGGATCGTGCTCGTCCAGCCGTCGAAGGTGCCGACCTTGGACAGATCGCCGGTGTAGCCGGTGTCGACAGGCTTGGCGTCCGGTTCGCCGCCCACGATGTAGATGTCCACGACCATGAGCTGTCCGCTGGAGACCAGCGCCGGACCGGTGCCGGTGACGACGTCCTCGAAGGCGACCTCGTCGGTGTGGAACGGGGTGCTCACCGAGACGGTGGGCTTGTCGCCGATGTCGCCCGACACGCTGACCAGATCGGTCACGGCCGAGTCGGTCGATGCCGGTCGCGGGCAGGCTTGGGACGGGGCCGGGATCGCACAGCCGGCGAGTCCGACCGCGGTCAGTCCGAGGACCGCGAAAACAGCGGGGATCTTGCGCACCGGAACAGTCTAGGCGGTGGCTTCGTCGTCCCCGGACGCCTGTGCGGCGGTGCGTGCGCCGTCCGCGGCACGCTGTGCTTCGCGCACCCGCTTGCGCAGGTTCTTGTCGGTGATGTCGCGGTCGCCGACCGCTCCAGGCGTCCACAGCTCGACATCCTCGTCGCCGTAGCTGGACTTCGATGCCCGCCGCTTGACCTCGGGCGCGACGGCGCCCGGCGCCAGCCGGCGAGCCCAGAGGAGGAAGCCGGTGTGCGCGATCATCCGGTGGTCGGGGCGCACCGCGAGGCCCTCGACGTGCCACCCGCGCACCATGGTCTCGTTCGCCTCGGGTTCGGTGAACAGCCCGGTGGCGCGGATGTACTCCGCGACGCGGCTCAGCTGGGTGGCGGTCGCGACGTAGCAGAGCACGACGCCGCCGGGGACGAGCGCGTCGGCCACGACGTCGATGCACTCCCAGGGCGCGAGCATGTCGAGCACGACGCGATCGACGGATGCCTCGCCCGTCGCCGCGGCGAGGCCCTCGCCGAGATCTCCGACGCGGACATCCCAGTTGGTCGGAACCTCGCCGAGGAACGTCTCGACGTTGGCCTTCGCGACCTCGGCGAAGTCGGCACGCCGCTCGAACGAGGTGAGTCGCCCTTCCGTGCCGATCGCCCGCAGCAGCCACAGCGAGAGGGCACCCGAGCCGACACCGGCCTCGACCACGACCGCGCCGGGGAAGATGTCGGCCTCGGCCAGGATCTGCGCCGCGTCCTTGGGGTAGATGATCGCCGCCCCGCGCGGCATCGACATGACGAAGTCACGCAGCAGCGGGCGCAGCGCCAGGTACTCGTGGCCGGCGCTGCCGGTCACGACCGATCCGTCGGGCTGGCCGATGAGGGACGTGTGCTTGAGCACGCCGTGATGGGTGTGCAGCTCGCCGTCCGCTTTGAGGGTGATCGTGTGCAGCCGGCCCTTGGGGCCGGTCAACTGCACGCGGTCGCCGATCCGGAAGGGCCCGCTCGGTCGGTCGACGGTCATCGCGCGGTCCTCCGCTGTTGGGTGCGCGCGGTGTGCGCGGCGTGGAAGGCCGCGACATCCGCGGCAGTTCGTCCTTCGAGGGTCGGCCAGACGGCATGGGCGCCGGCCCCGGCGATCGACACCATGAGCGGCACGCCGATGACCGCGGCGCCGGACGCCACGGCGGAACGCAGCCCGTTGGGCGAGTCCTCGATGGCGACCGTGTCGACCGGGTCCACCCCGAGTGCCTCGCACGCCTGCAGGTAGGGATCGGGGAAGGGCTTGGGGCGGGTGGCGTCGTCGCCGGCGATGATCAGGTCGAAGGCGTCGAAGTCGATGAGGTCGACGACCGTGGTCGCCATCCGGCGCAGCGACATCGTCACGAGCGCGGTCGGGACGCCTGCGGCGCGCAGGCTGGCGAGCAGCTCCTTGGCGCCCGGCCGGAAGGGAATCCCCTTGGTCGCGAGCTGTCCCATCACATCGTCGGTGAGATGGTCGACGATCGCACCGACCCCCATCCGGACGCCGGCGTCCTGAAAGATGCGCGCGGAGTCCTCGAGACCCATGCCGACCAGCTGGAGTGCCTGCTCGTGCGACCAGGTGCCGCCGAACCTCTCGACGAGGGGTGTCTCGGCGGCCATCCAGTAGGGCTCTGTGTCGACGAGGGTGCCGTCCATGTCCCACAGAACGGCGGCTGGAGCTGGCGGAGTCACTGCCCCATCGTACCGAGGCCCCTGCGCGTGCCCGTCGCCCGTCCGCCGGACTGGGCGCCTATCCTGGAACCAGCTCACCGCGAGGTCATGAGGAGGCTGTGTGGACGGACTGGGACGCCGAGTGCTCGTGGCCGCGTTCGACGGCTGGAACGACGCGGGCGAGGCTGCCTCGGCCGCATTGGCACAGCTGCGCGAGGGCGGATCCTACGAACCCGCGTTCTCGGTCGACCCCGAGCTGTACTTCGACTACCAGTACACGCGCCCGCAGATCGCCGCCGAGGCCGATGGGCGGCGGCTGCTGCAGTGGCCCGAAGCGACCCTTCATCGCCCGGTCCGCTCCGCACGCGGGACCCAGCTGTGGCTGCTCACCGGCGTCGAGCCTGCCCGTGCCTGGCAGGCGTTCGCTGCGGAGTTCATCGACTTCGCGTTGAGCGAGGACATCACCGGCTTCGTGGCGATCGGGTCGATGATGTCGGACGTTCCGCACACCCGGCCGATCTCGATCTTCGCCGGCAGCGAGAACGAAGAGCTGCGGCAGAGCCTCAAGCTCGAGCGCAGCACGTACGAGGGCCCAGTGGGCATCCTCAGCGTGATCGCCAACGCGGCCGAGGCCGCCGGCATCCCGACCGCGAGCCTGTGGGCGAGCGTGCCGCACTACGTGGCCGGACACACCCCCTCGCCCAAGGCGACGCTGGCTCTGCTCGACCGGCTCGAAGACCTCACGAGTGCCAAGATCGACCGCGGCGACCTCGCCGCGGAGTCCGTGACGTGGGAGGCATCCATCGACGCGGCCGCGGCCGACGACGAGGAGATGACCGAGTACATCCGGCAGCTCGAGCGGACGCGGGACACGTGGGACTCTCCGGAGGCCTCCGGGGATGCGATCGCGCAGGAGTTCGAGCGGTACCTCCGCCGCGGCGGCGACGGGCCGACCAAGCCCGGTCGCGACGAGCCGCGCCGGTGACGCCACCGGTCGCTG
>NZ_JBFUFC010000206.1:0-6694 GCF_056403635.1 Microbacterium sp. P2_F9
GTCGGGCTGCGGTTCGACATCCCATCCGCGCACCTCGGCCAGGCGGAAGAGGGTCGCCCCCGCGAGACCGCCCGGCTGGTGCGCGAGGGTGACCGCGATGTCCTGGCCCTCGCCGGGTGCGAGGTGCAGCCACGGATCTTCAGCCGACACGATCTGCGTGCGACCGCCGATGTCGACGCTGATCGTGCCGGGGACGATTCCGAAGCGCACGGCGTGGTGATGGATGCCGTCGACGTCGAGCTGTCGACGGTAGGTGACCGCCGCGCCCACGCGGGTGCTGCTCCAGCCGCCGAGGACCGGCAGCGGGGCGGGGGCGCCGGCCCAGGTTCCGGGACCGTCGATCGTCCACATACCGGTGACGTCCTGCTGACCCACCACGCCCCATACACGACCGATGCCGCGGAGCGATCCGAGGCGGAGCGCAGGCAGCCGGCCGTCGTCGAAGTTCGCGTGGCCCCACGTCTCGACTGTCGCGTCGAGACGGGTCGCACCGCCGGTCGGGACGAGCTCGGTGGCGCCGAACCGGGCGATCGTCGGGAGCGCGCGGCCGTCGAGCGCGAGATCGACGATGTCGCTCGCTCCGACGATGACGAGCGCGTCCGTGGCGGACACATCGGCGGCGTAGTGCACGCGGCCGCGGTGCACGCCCAGCGACTCCGACGCCGGAGGAAGCGCGTGGCTCGCGATCGTCCCGCAGCGGGTGGGAAGCGCGAGTCGGCTGGCCGCCGTGAGCACGCTCGGCTGAACGCGCTGGGCCGCCGGCACCCGGGGCAGCGAACCGTCGGCGGTGGGGAGGTCGTCGGTGTGCCACACCGTCACCGGCCACTCGGTCGGCCCGAGCGCCAGCACGGCGCGAATCGGCGAGCCCGGCTGCGGCGCGGGCAGTTCTGCGAGCACCACCCCGGAATCGGTGGAGACGAGGTGACCGAGGCTCGTGGCCGCGTGCCCCAGCGCTTCGGGGAGGGCGAACGCCACGGCGCTCGGCACGCGCGTGGCCAGCACGATGCCCGCCGCCTCCGCTCCCACGAGGTCGGCAGTGGCCAGGGCGAGCGTGCCCGGCAGGCCGAAACGCTCGAGCGAAAGGTCCCGCGTGACCAGCGTGCAGGACTTCGGCGGCAGCGGGATCGTCACCTCGGGCAGTCCGCGGTGCGCCAGGAGCACGGCATCCGTCATCGCATCGCCCAGATTCGGGATGCCGAGGAGCGTTGCCCCGTGATCGAGCACGAGGCGGGAGGGTGACGATGACGTCGGCGCAGCGGTGCGGTAGGCGCCCGGCGCGGCCTCGGCCGTCGCACGCGCCAGTGCCGCACCGAGGGTGCGCACGACCGCGGCGAGCACCCGGGCCTCGGCGAACTCCGCGCGCGCCTCGCCGGTGGGCGAGAGGTAGCCGTGGAAGTCGTAGTCGTGCGACATGAACCCGCCCGGGTCGCCCCAGTTGCCGATCGACGGCGTGTACCCGAAGTTGTAGCCGGAGGCCTGCAGGTACGGCGCGATCACGCGGGCGCCGCTCACCAGCAGGCGGCGCAGGGTGCGGTGCACGCGGTTGGTCTCGGTGACCAGCAGCGGCAGTCCGCGATCGGCGAGCAGGTCGGTGTACCGGCGCACCAGCGGCTCGATCTCGGCCCAGTCGTCGTCGGGGTAGAAGTTGAAGGTCGGCACGACGCCGTCGACGCCGCCCGTCGCGCCGGTCAGGTCGCCCTGCCCCGCGCAGGCGATGAGCGGGACGGTGATCCCGGCGGCGAGCGCGAGATCCCGGAGGGCAGTGAGGTAGCCGTGCCGGTCGGCGGTGTCGAAGAAGTCGAGTTCGTTCTCGAGCTGGACGGCGATGACCGCGCCGCCGACGTCCGCCTGGCGCTGCGCGATGATCGGCAGCGCCCGCGCGAACCACTCCTCGACATGGGCCAGGAACTGCGGGTCGGCGTCACGGATCCGCAGCCCGTCTTCGAGGGTCAGCCAGGCGGGAAGCGCGCCACCGTCCCACTCCGAGCAGATGTACGGACCCGGCCGGGCGATGACGGCGAGCCCAGTCTCGTGCGCGAGGTCGAGGAACACGCCGACGTCCCGGCGGCCGGTGAAGTCCCACTCGCCCGGCGAGAGCTCGTGGAAGTTCCACGGCAGGTAGACGTCGATGACCTGGTAGCCCGAGTCGCGCACCGCATCCAGACGCTGCTTCCACTCTTCGCGCGGGATGCGGAAGGGGAACAGCGAGGCGCACAGGAGCACCTCATCCCGCCCGTGCAGTGAGAGGCCCGCCGGGGTCACTCGCACCACCGAGGTGACCTCGGCGCGCGGCGCTGCGTCGTCGATGCCGGTCCGGATGTCGCGCACCCCTGTTACTGCCATGTTCTTCGTCCTTCGTGGTTCGGTCCGCTAGAGGGCGACGGGGATCGTCGAGGTCAGCAGCCCCGCGTCGACCAGGAACCGCTCCAGGACGACGGTCGCCACGCCGGTCGCCACCGAGTTGCCCCGGACGGTGGAGACTTCAAGCTCCGCGCCGAGCGATCCACCCGGTGACTGCTCGAGGAGGTGCTGACGCGTCGCGGGGAGAAGGTGCTCACCGAGCGCCCAGGTCGTCCAGCCGGTGAGCGTCACGACCTCGGGGTTGACCACGGCGACGAGATCGGCGAGGGCCGATCCCAGATAGTACGCCGTGCGCTCGATCGTCTCCGTGACCGCCGGGTCGGGCTCCGGCCCGTCGGCCACCGCGGCGAGCGCAAGGATGAAGTCGTTCTGCATGTCCATGTCCGCAAGCGGATGCCCTGGCGCGATCTCGCGCAGGGTCTGCTGGATGCCGAGGGCGCCGATGTACGCCTCGACGCAGCCGTCCCGACCGCACCGGCAGCGCCGGCCGTCGAGGACCAGCAGGGTGTGACCCCACTCCCCCGCCGTGTTGGTCGCGCCGCGCAGGATCCGGCCTTCCAGCACGATCCCAGCGCCGACACCCGTGCCGAGGTTGATGGTCGCAAGGCTCGAGTAGTTCCGGCCGCTGCCGAGCCAGAGCTCCGCGATCGCGATTGATTTGAGCGGATTCTCGATCACGAGCGGCAGCCCGACGCGTGCGCGCAGATGCTCCAGCTCGACGGTCTGCCACTTCCAGTACGGCACCACGACCGAGACGCCGAGCGGCCCCTGGATCAGTCCGGGAAGCGAGACGCCGACACCGAGCACCTCCGCGCGCGAGACGCCGGCGTMGTCGAGCAGGCGGTCGACGGTGCCGCCGATGGCCTCGACGACGGCGTCCGGATCCAGCACGTGCTCATCCCGCGCACTCTCCGCAGAGCTGATCTCGTTCAGCGCGGTGTCGAACATCACGGCGCGGACGTAGGTCTCGGCGACGTCGACCCCCACGACGAGGCCGCGCGCCTTGTTCATCGCCAGCGTTGCGGTTGGTCGGCCGATCCGTCCGGCCGTCACCTTCCGCTCCTCGATGATGCCTTCGGCCAGCAGCTCGCCGACGACGGTGACCACGGTGGCCGGGCTCAGCCCGGTCGACTGCGCGAGCTCATTCCGCGTCGTCTCGCCGGCGGACAGCACCCCGTGGAGCACGTCGAGCCGGGAGTCGCTGCGGATGTCGCGCGACGTCCGCCTCATGTTGACCACTCCATTCGTACGTCGGGCAGACCGGGCGAGCTCAGCGTCAGGATCGCCGACGCCCCGGGCTGCACGAACACGATCAGGCGGCCGTCGAGCGTGCGGCGGCGGTTCGCGGTGTACGGGGTGTTGTCACTCAGATCCCCATTCTCCAGCCCGAGGAGCGCACCGCCGTCCACGACAGCCGTCACGACCCGCTCGCCGCAGGCGACGTCGCCGCGCTCGTCGCGCAGGGTGCACTCGATCTGCAGGACCCGGTCGTCGGCGAGACCGGCACCGACGCACCGATCGACGACGCCTCCGGGTGCGGTCCACGCGGCTGCGTCGATCCGCACCGCCGGGCTTCTCGGCCGGAGCACGTCGCGGGCGACCACCTCGCCGGACCGGAGCGTCTCCAGCACCAGCGCCTCGGCGCGGGTGGTCGTCACCGCGGCCCAGTACCCGTGGCGTTCCTGATGCACCAGCGGGAGCTCCTCGTCCCCGTACCTCAGTCGCAGCTCGTCGCCGTTCCCGAAGCAGAGCACCTCGAGCGGCTGCCCATCGTTCTCGTCCCAGCTGCGGGCGACCGCGTGGCTGCGGAAGGTGTCCTCGGCGTCGGTGTCACGGTGCGGGCGGGTGACGACGTGCGCGACCGGCTCGTTCGACCACCAGCTGCGGCGGAGGTGCCAGGCGTCCTTCTCGAAGCCCGCGAGCGTCAGCAGTCCTGCCCCGGAGCCATGGGTCGGCCAGCCCCGCGCCTCGCCCAGGTAGTCGATCCCGGTCCACAGGAACTGCCCGGCGATGTAGTCGTTGCGCTCCACCTGCAGCCAGTCGCCGTAGCGGTGCGAGTTCTCGCTGCCGATGAGCGGCTTGTCGGGGAACCGCCGGTGGTCGGCCTCGTACAGGTGCTCCTTGTAGTTGTAGCCGACGAGGTCGAGCTCATCGAGGAAACCGGTCTGGCTGGACAGCTCCGGCAGCGCCGCCGCCAGGGTCACCGGGCGGGTCGGATCCTTCGCACGGACGATGTCCGCCAGCCGCTTCGCGATCGTCGTCAGACGCCGGATGTCCGGCCGGTTCGGGTCGTAGAGGCGCTCGGCCGCGGGCTTGCCCGCATCGTTGTTGCCCACGACCTCTTTGAAGAGCGGATGGGCGTACGGGTCGTTGGGGTAGTCGATCTCGTTGCCGATGCTCCACGCGATGATCGACGGACGGTTGCGGCCGGCGTCGACCATGGCGCCGAGGTCGCGCTCGTGCCAGGCGGGGAAGTCCTGCGCATATCCCTCGTGCCGAGGCGGGTACACGTTGTGCCCCTGCCACCACTTGTTCTTCGGGTTCTCCCACTCGTCGAACGCCTCGTCGATGACGTAGAACCCGAGCACGTCGCACAGCGCATACAGCTCGGGGGCGTGCGGGTTGTGCGCCATCCGCACCGCGTTGCAGCCCATCTCCTTGAGCTTGAGCAGTCGGCGGAGCCAGACGCTCGCCGGCACGGCGGTGCCGAACGGGCCGGCGTCCTCGTGCAGGCACACGCCCTTGAGGACGCGCGCCTCGCCGTTGATGAAGAAGCCGTGGTCGGGGTCGAAGTGGAACGTGCGCACGCCGACCATCTCCTCGGAGACCCCGCGGCGCAGGACGCCATCGCTCAGCCATTCGAGGGTCGTCGTCAGGCGGTGCAGACGAGGGTCGGTGTCGGACCAGAGCTCCGGCTCCGGCAAGGAGGCGGTGATCGCGGCCTCGGCCGAGCCGCCGGCCGGAACGTCGATCTCGGTGCCGAACTCGTGGACACGACCCGAGGTGAGCGAGCGGAGCTGCTGGCGCACGCGCACCGTCGCCGCGGTCGCCGTGTCGTTGACGACGCCCTGGACGATCCGCACCGTCGCGGCCGCGGCATCCGTCGACACCGTCGTGAAGGCGGTCCCGTGCTCGCGCACCCTGACCGGCTCGTCCACCACGAGCTCCACGCGCCGGGTGATGCCCGACCCGTTGTACCAGCGGGAGTCCGAGATGTCGGCGTGCTCCACCCGGACGCTCACGACCAGATCGTCGTCGGGCGCATAGGAGAGGATCTCGGTGAGGTCGAAGGAGAACTGCGCGTACCCGGAGGGCCGCCCGCCCATGTGATACCCGTTCACCCAGACATCGGAGTTCTTGTACACGCCGTGGAAGACGACGCGCACGTGCTGCCCGTGCTGCAKGCCGAGTTCGGACGGCGCGATGTGGGCGCGATACCAGCCGACGCCACCGGGCAGGTACCCGGTGCCACTGGAGTGGGACGCCGAGAAGTCCTGCTCGACGCTCCAGTCGTGGGGCACGGTGACGGGGCGCCACGACGTGTCGTCGAAGCCCTTTGCCGAGAAACCCCGCTCGTCGGAATGGGTGAACACCCACCGGCTGATCGGCATGGTCTGCATGTGCGCTATTCCTCGTCGGATGGGGCGTCGGGTGTCGGTTGGGGGGCGTACTTGTCGAAGACGCGGGAGAACAGGATGCCGGTGAGGAAGGCGATTCCGGAGAAGCCGATCACGAGCCACAGCAGGCCGTAGGCGGTCACCTGGCTGTAGAAGATGGAGACGATCACGGCGAGCGCGATGATCGCGAAGGCGGACAGCGACGTGAGCACGTGCTTGCCTGAGATCAGCCGCGCGTTGCGGAGCACTTCGCGGATGGTGCCCTCGAAGTTGGCGAGGTAGGGGAAGACCCACAGCACGTTGAGTGCGAGGACGAATGCCACCAGGTACCAGACCGCGAACACGATGAACTGGATGACCGGCTCTGTCACGTAGGTCGCGACCACCAGGTACCAGGCGCCGAGAACGGCGGCCATGAGCAGCACCAGCAGCCAGATCAGGGTCGCCTGGCGGAAGTTGCGCCGGAAGGAGCGGAAGTAGTCGCCCGTGGTGGAGTCGGACTGGCCCCGCGCGAGGCGCATCGCGGTGAAGTTCAGGCCGGTCAGCGCTGCGCCGATCGTCACGATCGGGATCGACGTCGCGATGAACACCACATTGAGGATCATCAGATCAGCGATCCGCGTCAGGAACCGCATTGCCGCGGAGTCCGGGGCGAAGAAGCCGCTCATTCGTATGTCCTGTCCAGATGGGTCGGGCGGGCCCGCGTGGTGCGGACC
>NZ_JBFUFC010000207.1:0-6574 GCF_056403635.1 Microbacterium sp. P2_F9
CACTGGTCGCGGGGGCCCTGGGACTCGCGCGGGCGCGGGCGGGCGACGTCTTCGTCCTGGGCGCGCTGGGTGTCACCGCGAAGCGCCAGGCTCGCTGGCGCGCCGCGGAGCACGCCCTGGTCGCCACCGGAGCCGTCGTCGCGGGGGCGGTGCTCGGCATCCCGCTCGCCCTCATAGCGGTGCCCGCGCTCACCCGCGCCGCCGTACCGGGCGTGCCCGCCGTGCTCGCGGATGCCCTCGAGTTCGAACCCGTCCCGTTCGCGATCGTCGTCGTCATGATCGCCGTGGCGACCGTCGCCGCAGTCGTGAGCGTCGCGGCAGTGATCCGCCGGCAGGCGCTGGCCGGGCGACTTGCGGAGGCGGGATGAGCGCCCGGGTGCGGTCGTCAGCGCTGACGGCGCGCATGCTGCGCCGCCGGCCGGGCGCGGCGCTCCTGGTCGCGGGGCTCGCGATCATCCTGTCCGGTGCCGCCGTCGCGGTGCCGGCAGCACTGCGCACCCTGAGCGACCGCGTTGCGCAGGAGGCGGTAGACCAGCTCGCACCGGGCTCGCGCGATCTGCAGTCGAGCGCCGTGGGGCTGCCCCAGGTCGCTCCGGCCGAGGACGACGCGACCGGACTGCCTCCCGCCGTGGCCGAGCAGTGGGGCGTGTTCGACGGCGGCCTCGAGTCAGCGCGGGCGGCGCAGGAGCCGCCGCTCGCGCCGCTTCTCGGACCGGCTGAGTACGTCGTGCGCACCCCGGAGTACGGCCTCGTGGGCCGCCGCACGCAGTCGGCGACCTATCTCCTCGACCCGCGCATCGTCGATCACGCCGTCCTGAGCGCCGGTGCGTGGCCGGCGCCCCCGGAGTGGTCGATCGACGAGACGGGACGACTGCTCGTGTCGCCCATCGAGATCGCGCTGTCGACCGACACGGCGAAAGAATTCGCGTGGTCGATCGGCGAGGAGCGCGAGATCCTCACGGTCGTGCCGGAGATTCGGCTCACGCTGCGGCTCTCAGGCACGTTCGATGCCGCGCCGGGCTCGGACGACTACTGGTACCACGTCCCCTCCGCGCTCACCCCGCACATCCGCTACATCGACCTCGAGCAGTACACGACGGGCGCTGCGGTGCTCGCGCCGGAGGCGCTCGAGCTCGTGAAGCTGTTCGGGCGCGGCACGACGCAGGCCTGGTACCCGCTCGATCCGGCCGAGCTGTCGGCGTCGGATGCCGAGACAGTCGTGGCGCAGCTCCGCGCGTTCACCGCGAACCCCGTTCGTGTCGCGAACGAGGACGCTCCACCCGGCTCTATCGAGATCATGACCTTCTCGACGTCGACGATCGACACCCTCGAGGCGGCACTCGCGACGCAATCGGCGATGTCGGCGGTGTTCGCGATCACCGCCTCCGGCCCGGTGGGTGCGGCCATCGCCCTGATCATCGCCGCGTGCCGGGTGATCGCCCGCAGCCGTCGAGCGGAGCTCGCTCTGCTGTCCGCACGCGGCGCCTCGCCCGGTCGCCTGCGCGCACTGCAGGCCTGGCACGGCGTCTGGTACGGCAGCGTGCCGGCGCTGGGCACAGCGGCCATCGGCGTCGCCCTGGTCGTCGGGCTCGGGCTGCCGGTGCCGCCGCTCTCGATCGCCGCACCGTTCGCCGTCGCCGCGCTCGCCCCCGCGATCCTGGCCCTGCTCACCCCGCCGGGTCCTCGACTGCGCGAAGAGCTGTCCCACGAGCCGACCCCGGCCGCACGCCGATGGCGGCTCGCCGTCGAGGGCGTCGTCGTCGCCCTCACGGTTCTCGCGATCGGCGCCCTCGTGAGCGGCGCGCTCCGGGGCGAGCGGGTCGGCACGGCCGGGGCGGCCACGTCAGGGGTCGTCCTCGCCGTGCCGCTGCTCGCGGCGCTCGTCGGCGGCATGACGGCGCTCCGCCTCTATCCGCTCCCCCTGCGCGCGATCCTGCGCCGTCGGCGCGCCGCCGCGGGTCTCACCGGATTCCTCGGCGCCGCGCGAGCCCTGCGCGAGCGGTCGGCGAGCGTCGCGCCCGTCCTCGCGCTCGTGATCGGCATCTCGTCCGCCGTGACCTCGGCCGTGCTGCTCGGATCGATCGCCCACCAGATCGATGCGTCGGCGCGGGCATCCGTCGGCGCCGACATGCAGGTCGCGCGGGCCGACCTCGGCCCCGACACACTCGCCGAAATGGCTCAGCTGCCGGGCGTCGCCGGGGTCGCCGGCATCGGATCGCTCACGCGCATCACGATCGAGACGGATGCCGGTCACGTGCTCGTGACGCTCCTGACCGTCGACCCGCAGACGCTCGGCGCCGTTCAGGATGCCGGCTATCCGCTCGTGTCCGCGGGAGCCGACCTCACCGCGCCCGGCAGCGCGGTGCCGTTCGTCGCGGCGGCCGCCGTCGCCGATCAGCTGGGAGAGGCGACGGATGCCGCGATCGGCGGCGCGCCCGCGACCATGGTCGGGGTGTCCGCAGCTCGGGCGCCCGAGGGGATCACGGGCGACTTCGCCGTGATCGACGCGGCCCGCGCCCCGGACATCACCGACACTGCCCCGTCCGCGCAGAACGCGCTCATCGACCTCGAGACGGGAGCGGATGCCGCGCAGGTGCAGGCCGCCGTGCGCGACATCGTCGGACCGGACGCCACGATCCTCACCGCGGACGCCGTGCGCGAGAAACTCCAGCGCGGCACGGGGACAGCCGCGATCACGACGGCGTTCCTCATCGCGACCGCCGCGACCGCCCTGTTCGCCGCCATCGCGGTGGTGCTCTCGCTCGTGCTGAGCGCGGCCTCGCGGGAGCGCACGATGGCCCTCCTGCGCGCGATCGGCACCCCGGCCGGGGTGGGTCGTGGCCTCGCCTGGTGGGATCTGTGGCCCTCGCTCGCGGCGGCACTCCTCTTCGGCCTCGTGGTCGGACTGAGCGTGCCCGCTCTCCTCCTCGCAACCGTCGACTTCGGGGTCTTCGCCGGAGCCACCCCGAGCTATCACCTCGACCCACTGCTGCTCGTTGCCGCCCTCGCCGGATTCGTCGCGATGGCCGGCTGCGCGGCCGCGGTGGCCGTCGGCGTCGCCCGCCGAGTACGCGCAAGCGCCGTACTGCGCGACAGTCAGGAAGGATGACACCATGTCGGTCGTCACCGAGACACACCCCGCCCGGCTGGGCGCGGCATCCGAGCCCGCGATCCTCTGCGCCGACCTCGTGCGCATCTACACCGCGAAGGGCATCGAGGTGCAGGCGCTGCAGGGCCTCAACCTCCGCGTCGACGACGGCGAGATCGTGGCGCTCGTCGGGGCGTCGGGATCGGGCAAGTCGACGCTCCTCTCGATCCTGTCGAGCATCGACGTGCCCACCGCCGGCACCGTGCGGGTCGCTGGCCGAGACCTGCTCACGATGACCGAGCAGGGCAGGGTCGACTTCCGTCGACGGGTCGTGGGGTTCGTCTGGCAGCAGACTTCGCGCAACCTGCTGCCGTACCTGACCTCGGCCGAGAACGTCGCGGCCGCACTCTCGGTCGCGGGCGTGGTGCGCGGACGCGCGGCGCGGCGCTCCCGCATCGCCGAGGTGCTCGAGCTTCTCGGCGTCTCCCATGCCGCGGATCGGCGCCCCGCCGAGCTGTCCGGCGGCGAGCAGCAGCGCGTCGCGATCGCGATCGCCCTCGCGAACCGACCGCAGGTGCTGCTCGCCGACGAGCCGACGGGTGAGCTCGACGACGAGTCCACCGCCGACGTGCTCGAGGCGATGCGTGCGGTCAACCGCGAGCTCGGCGTCACGACGCTCATCGTGACCCACGACCCGAGTGTCTCGGAGCACGTCGGACGCACCGTCCAGATCCGCGACGGGCGCACCGCCACCGAAGTCGTGCGCTCGACCCACGTGGACGAGACCGGCGCAGAGCATCACGTCGCCGAGGAGTACGCAGTGCTCGACCGGGTCGGGCGGCTGCAGCTGCCTGACGACTTCGTGCGTGCGCTCGACCTGCGCGACCGAGTGCGGCTCGCCCTCGAGCCCGACCACGTCGGGGTCTGGCCAGGCCGCGGTGCGGCGGCGGAGAGTGCCGCGAAGCCGGAGGGTGCGGCATCCGTCGATCCGGTCGCCGCAGGACACGAAGCGTCCGACGCAGCGCCCACGACCGACGAAGGTGCCGCGTCGTGAGCGTCGTGCTGCGAGCCGAGCACCTCACCCGGACCTTCGCGACCAAGGGCGGCGATGTGCACGCGTGCGTCGATGTCGACCTCGAGCTGCGGGCCGGTGAGCTCGTCGTCGTGCGCGGCGCTTCCGGCGCCGGCAAGACGACCCTCCTCAACCTGCTGGGAACGCTCGACGAGCCGACGAGCGGCCGCGTGTTCGTGGCGGACGTCGACACCGCCACCCTCGACGACGAGCAGCTCGCAGCGCTGCGGCGGGAGCGCTTCGGGTTCGTGTTCCAGTCGTTCGGACTGCTCGGCGTGCTCACGGCCGCCGAGAATGTCGAGGTGCCGCTGCGGATCGCCGCCCTCGATCCGGCCGAGCGGGATTCCAGAGTCGCCGAGGCGCTGCGCGACGTCGGGCTCGAGGCGCAGGCCCCCCAGCGTCCTGCAGAGCTCTCCGGCGGCCAGCAGCAGCGCGTCGGGATCGCTCGCGCGATCGTCGCCCGGCCGCAGATCCTCATCGCCGACGAGCCGACGGGTCAGCTCGACTCGCGCACGGCGGCGGCCATCATGTCGCTCCTCGTCGACCTCGCCCACACCCGCGGCATCGCCGTGATCGTCGCGACGCACGACCCGCAGCTCGTCGCGCAGGCGGACCGCCTCATCGAGCTGCACGATGGCCGGATCCTGAATTCCCATCCCGCGGCGGCGCCGCGCACGCGTGCCGAGGCCCGAGCCGCCGCCCAGCAGCATTCGGACTGACCGGTGGATACGCCCGAAGGCTGAGGGGAGGCCACTGCCGGCTGCCTGACCGACTCATCCGGGCGTCCGTCTAGACTCGGGGGGTTCCCGTGAGGGGGACCTGAAACGATGACGACACCGGACCAGACACGACCCGCCGACGTCGATCCGCTTGTGCTCACGGCTCCTGCCCACGCCGGACAGCGGGTGGCGGCGTTCGCTGTCGATGTCGGCGTTCCCCTGCTCCTCGCGGTCGCCGCGGGCTTCCTCTTCGTGGGAGGCAACTCGGGGCTCGGCGTCGTGGTGGTGCTCGTCGCCGTCGCATGGATCGGCGTCGCCGTCGGGCTCGTCGCCCGCACCGGGCGCTCGCTCGGCCGCATCGCCGCCAGCACGCGCACGGTTCGCCGGTCGACGGGCGCCGCAGCCGGAGCCTCCCTGCTCCCCGCGTTCTTCAGCGGCGGACTCGGGACGTTCGACGTCCACCGGGGCCGCGATCCGTTTGCGCCCGCCCTCGCGGCGTTCGAGTTCCCGGTCGCCGAGCCCGCGCCGCTCATCTCGGCACTTCCCGGCCTGACACGATCCGCACCCGTCGTCGTGCTCGACTCGGGTCAGACCTTCTCCCTCGATTCGCCCCTCGTCCTTGGTCGGAACCCCGCCGCGCCGGTGGATGCCCCCGCTCAGCTGCATCGCTGGGTCGACCTCTCCCGCACGCTCTCGAAGTCGCACGCACGTCTCGAATGGGACGGCCGACTCGCGTGGGTCACCGATCTCGGCTCCACGAACGGCACGATCCTGCAGGCGGCGGGCGTGCCGCATCCTCTTCTCCCCTTCCAGCGCACCCCCTTGCCCGCGGAGGCGACGCTCGAGCTGGGCGATCGCGTCATCATCGTGAAGGCACCCGCGTGAGCGCCCCGATCGTCACGCATCCGCTGCTGGACGGCCGAGGCGAAGGCTGGGCCGCGACCGAGACCCGCGCCGATGTCGTCGCGCTCACGGTCGGCATGAGTGACTTCCTGCACCGGGTGTCGACCGCGGGCGAGCGGCCGATCGTCGTGTCGGGTGAGTTCTCGCGGATGACGCAGCCCCTCGCCGAGGCCCTCTCGTCCGTGCAGGGCCACTGGGTCATCCGCACGGCAGACGGTGGCTGCTACGACGCCCGCACCGGCGCGCCGCTCGACGAGCCTGCCGCGGCGCTCGCGCTGCCGCCGCATCCGACGCGCAACGGCGTGCACGCCGCCTTCACTCGCGCGGCAGTGACGACGCGCCTGCAGGTCGTGGCGACCGTGTCCACACGGCACCGAGTGAGCCGGCCCGTGCGCCTCGGCGGTGTGCTCGAAGCCGCCTCCGAGCGGTTCGCCGATCGCGTGCCGGATGCCTGGGGCCCGACCGAGCCGCTCGTCGCCCCGTGGGACCGCGACGACCTCACCGAGCGCACGCGCCGCCGCATGCCGCTCGACAGCCGCTGGGCCGCTGTCACTGCGGGCACTGTCACTTCAGGCACTGTCACGTCGGACGACCATCCCGTCATCGCAACGCTGCACCACGCCCGCACGGCGGAGGGCATCGAGGAGACGACGCGGGTGTGGGCCGATGTCGCGGGACCAGGTGACGACCGGGCGGACGGCATCGGGCTCGCCGCACGCGAGTTCCTCGCGCGGGCCGCGGGGATCGGGATGCCGCTGCTCGGCGTCGCATTCGCCGCGCTCGGCTCGCCCG
>NZ_JBFUFC010000208.1:0-6525 GCF_056403635.1 Microbacterium sp. P2_F9
CCGGACGATGAGGTCGACAGCGGCGCGGCCCACGGACGATCGGGGCGGGGCGACCGCGGTGAGCGCAGGCGTGAAGAGCTGGGCCACCTCGTCGTCGTAGGCGATGACCGACAAGTCGCCGGGCACCGAGATTCCGCGGTTGAGCGCGAGGTCGACGAAGGCCATGGCCTCGGGGTCGGAATGCACCACGAGAGCGGTCACGCCGGTGCTGAGCGCTGAGTCGAGGGCCGCGTCGACGACGGCCGAGAAGTCGGGGCTCGTCCGCGGCGGCAGCATCGACTCGAAGTGATCGGTCGGCGTCAGGCCGAGCTCAGCGCAGGCGGCCTGCCAGCCCCGCGTGATCTTGCGAGAGGTGGGAGAGTCCCGCGAGATGATCAGGCCGACCTTGCGGTGGCCGAGCGAGGCGAGGTGGCGCGCGGCCAGCACGGCGCCGAGAGCGTGGTCGGTGGTGACCGACTCGACGGGGGTGCCGGCGGGCAGGAGCAGCGCGTCGCGTTCCACGAGCACGCTCGGCGCCCCGCATCCGGCGAGCCACTGCACGACGTCCTGCGCATGCGGCGTGTCGGTATTGGGTGCGACGATCAGGCCGCGCACGTTGTCCGTGTGCACGAGCCGTTCGAGCACCGGCCGCTCGTCCTGCAGTTCATACGACGCCCCTCGCAGCACGACTCCCATGCCGAACCGCTTGGCCTCTGTCTCCGCGCCACGGACGACCCCGGGCCAGTAGTAATTGAGCGAGGGGACGAGCACCGCGATCGACCCTGCGGCGATGATGGCGCCGCTGTCGGGAATCGCGCCTGTCGAGGCGGCGTCGCCCGTGGGCACCGCACCGCCGTGCACCCGCACCAGCAGTCCTTCCTGCTCCATCTGAGCCAGGTCCCGGCGGAGGGTGACGGGCGCGACGCCGAGCTCGTCGACCAACTGGGAGATGCGCACGACGCCGTCGCGGCCGAGCGCCGCCAGAACGTGGGCGCGGCGCTCGGCGCCCAGGGGCGCCTGGGTCTCATGGTCCGTCATCGTGGGTCCCCATCGGTCGTCTTGACTAGTTCTACCGTGGCCGAGAGTCGTTCGAGGTCAGCTGCGATCAGGTCGAGTCGTGTCAGGCGTTCGCCCCACACTGTGGAGAGCATCGGGTCGTCAAGTTCACGCACGACGAGTCGCGCGGATGCCGCGGGACTCCATCGCACGCGCACCGGCCGCGCGCCCTCGAGCGGCGTCACGACGGCAGAATCGCCCTCGATCTCGACCTCTCCGGCGATCAGCAGGCGCACCGAGGTCTCGCCGCCCTGCGCATCGGCATCCCACGCGTCGTCGATGGTGATCTGCCCGGTGCGCTCGAGTCGCGCGGTGCGGCGCCAAGAAGTCACTCCCTCGTAGGCGCCGGCGAGATCCAGGCTCAGCGATGACCCTGCATCGGAGATCTCGACAGCGACATCGCGCGCCGCGTGGGCGCTGCCCGGGACCTGCTCGCGCCCTCCGATGACCGGCACGTTGTGCCAGCCGCTCTGCATGGTCCAGATCGCATAGCGGTCGGGGCCGAAGGTCTGCGCGGTATAAGTCGGGCGGCCGGCGTCGACGATCACGGGCACGCCGTCCGACGCGATGACGAACGACCCGACGTCGTTGTGATTGTGATGCTCGCCGTTATGCCCGCCTTTGACGGCGAGTGTGAGTCCCGCCGCGGTGCCGGCAGCCGGGCGTGCGATGAGCACCTGCGTCGACGGAAGCCACGAATCGCGCGGAAGCGGTGACGCTCCACGTGGGGTGTCCACCCACGCAGCATCCGTCATGCCGCGCAGCAGTCGGCCGAGGCCGTCCGTCTCGACCGCGGCGGAGCCTTCGCGGTGCGCCGCGGCGTGGGCTGCGGCATCCGTGTCTCCCACGCGACGTGCCGCGCGGTGGAGGGCGTGCCACGGCTGCGCGGCAGGTGGTCGGGCCGGCCCGTCGGCGATGTTCAGGTACCACGGTCCGCCGAGGTGCATGCGGTGCGGGAACGCGACAGTGGCTCGGAGCGCCGGCACGTCGAACGCGTCGAGACGGTCGCCCGTCGCGTGCGAGAGGATGTCGAGCGCCTCGAGCGCCCGGCAGGCCCCGTTCCACCAGTAGGCGTAGCCCTCGTCGATCGCGCCATCCTGCGGAAGCACCGCCACGTAGCGATCGATCCCCTCGATCGAGAGCGCGACCACCTCCGCCCGTGCGGGGTCATCAGCCTCCATGAGCGCGAGCGCCGCCACGAGCACGTTGCCGTGGATCCAGGGGTTCCAATTGTGGACGTCGCCGTCGAGCCCCAGCCAATGCCAGTCCCGACGACGGATGAACGGCTCGATCACCCGGACGCGGGCCTCGCGCCGGATGCGCGCACGCACACCGGGGTAGCGGCGCTCGAGGCCGTCGCCGACGAGGTGGTCGAGCCACGCGAGCTGGCCGACGACCTCGCCCGCGCCGAGGTCGAGGTAGGGCGCGTCGACATCGCCCAGCACCCATCCGCGCTGACGGAAGACGTCGTCGTGGGCGGGCCAGCACCACGAGCTCTGCTCGCACAGCAGCCAGACGCCGTCGAGCACCTCCGCGTACCACTTGTCGTGATCGGTCAGGGCGGCAGCGACCGTTGCCCGGCTGAGGCGCCGCTGACGCGCGTACGCGGCTTGCTCCCACACGTCGCGGTCTCCATCGGAGTGCACGCGAGCGGCATCGTGGGCGCGAGGCTGCGGCCACGCGAGACCGAGGTCCGCTTCTGCGCGCTCGAGGATCGCCGCGGCTGTCGCTGCGTCGGCGGCGCGCGGCCACGCGGACCGATCGGATGCCGGCGGAACGGGGAGGGCCTCTGCAGGATGCCGCAGCAGCGAGGGAAGCACATCCGCGAGTGCGCCGGGCGCGACTTCGGCCTGACGCTCGAACATGCTCGCCAGCGGCCCCCGGAACGACCCAGCGGCCGGTGGGACCACGGCATCGGTAATCGAGCTCATGGTTCGGGTCGACTTCCTCTCCATCGAATAGTCGTCGCCACAACGGTAAAGCGATCAGAAACGATCATAAACACTCTAGATGCTTCTTGCAATGTCCTAAATCGGTTGATACGCTCCCAAACGATCGCTTTCGTAGTGATTGGCCAACTCAAAGGAGATTGCGTGTCGATCCAGCAGCAGTCCGTGACGCACATCGCGCCGCACGGGGCCGATTGGACACGCGATCAGTGGCTTGATTACGCCGACCGCCTGCTGGCCGGAGCCCGCGTCTGGGCGTCGCCCGGCGCCGCGCGGATCACGCCTCCCGGCGAAGAGGGTGGCTACGGCCGCGCCGTCGATGGTCTCGAAGGGTTCGCGCGCACGTTCCTGCTCGCGGGATTCCGTCTCGCCGGCGAGCAGGGTCGCGGCCTCGAGGACCTCGCGGACTTCTACCGGCGCGGTGTGACGACCGGGGTCGACCCCGACGCAGAAGACCGCTGGGTGCGCATGGACGAGCATGCGCAGGCGAAGGTCGAGGCCGCCTCGATCGCGCTCGTTCTCGACATGACCCGCCCATGGATCTGGGATCGCCTCGACGCCGTGACCCAGCAGCGCGTCATCGACTATCTGGCCCCCGTTGTCGGCGACGACACCTACCCGAAGACGAACTGGCTCTGGTTCCGCATCGTCGTGCAGACGTTCCTCCGGTCGGTCGGCGGTCCGTGGTCGGCCGAGGACATCGCCGACGATCTCGCCCTGCACGACTCGCTCGTCCGCGAGGACGGCTGGATGTCGGATGGCTTCGAGCGGTCGTACGACCACTACGTCGGCTGGGCGCTGCATCTGTACCCCGTGCTGTGGGCCCGGATGCAGGGCGCTGCTGAATTGGCCGGGGGCAGGACCGCGTCGGATGTCGCCGCCCTCGACCGGTTCCTCCTCGACGCCGTAGCCCTCGTCGGCGCCGACGGCTCCCCGATGATCCAGGGCCGGAGCCTCATCTACCGCTTCGCCGCCGCCGCTCCGTTCTGGATCGGCGTGATGGCAGAGGTTCCCTCACTGTCGGCCGGCCGTCTGCGACACGCCGCGGGCCGTATCGTCGGCCACTTTGCAGCGAACGGCTCACCCAACGAAGACGGCATCCTCACGATGGGCTGGCACGACGAGTGGCGCGCACTCGCACAGTCCTACTCGGGCCCTGGCTCGCCGTACTGGGCGGTCAAGGGCCTGATCGGCATCTCGCTTCCGGCCGACCACCCGGTGTGGGCCGCAGCGTCCGAGCCCCTTCCGGTCGAGTCGGGCGACACGCTGCGCGCCATCCGCTCGGCGGGCTGGATCGTGTCGGGAACACATGACGACGGCATCGTCCGTCTCGTCAACCACGGCACGGACCACGCCGAGGAGGGAAGCCTCGTCGGCGACTCGCCGCTCTACGCGCGCATCGGCTATTCCACGGCGACGAGCCCACTCGTCGACCAGCCCGGCTGGGAGCAGCCGCTCGAGCAGTCGGTCACGATCGTCGACACGCAGGGCAGGGCAACGCACCGCGCGGCCATGACGCTCATCGATGTGCGGATCCAGGATGACGAGCACGGGCGTCTCGGGATCGCGGCGTCGACCTCGCGGGCGCACTGGCTCGCTCCGAGGCCTGCCGCCCACCGTCATGGATCCGGGATCGACGGCGACATCGAGGTGGCCGGCCGGCTCACGGTTCACTCGCTCGTACGCGGACCCTGGGAGCTGCGCCTTGTGCGCGCCGATGCGCTCGCGTCGACCGCCGAAGGGCTCATCCTCCGTGTCGGCGGCTGGCCCCTGGCCGGTGACACGCCCGCGACCGATATCGACGGCCGCGAAGCCGTCGTACGCACGGTGCGCCTGCGGAGCGCGATCCGCTCGCTGCGTGGAGCAGGCACGGCCGCGACGGCATCACGCCACGACGCTAGCCCGCTCGGCGCCGACGCCGTCGTCCCCTACCTCGACCACCCGCTCGCCGCCGGCGAGTGGGTCGTCGCGCTCGTCGAGCTGTCCGGAGCACCGGCGGCGTCGACACACGTTGCCTCCGTCTCGCTCGAGGAGCGCGACGAGGCGATCACGGTGACCGTCACCTGGCCCGATGGCCTGGTGACGAAGAGTCGCCTCGCAGACCCCGGTACCGCCTGAGGCGGACCGGCAGCCCTACGGGGACCCGAAGGCGGGTTCTCGGCAATCACAAAGGAGTAGCAACAATGAAGCGCAAATTCGCAGCAGCAGCAGGCGTCGCCGTCGTGGCCACGCTCGCGCTGGCCGGATGCAGCGGGGGCGAGGGCGAGAGCTCGGAGCCCACTGAGTCCGCCGGCCCCGTCACCCTCAGCCTCTCGGGCTGGAGCCTCGACACCACGCCCGAGTTCCAGGCGCTGGCCGACGCGTTCCACGACGAGAACCCCAACGTCACCATCGAGCTCAAGGGCTACGACGCGGCGGAGTACAACACGCTCCTCACCGCCGACCTCGCCGCCGGCGCCGGCCCCGACATCATCACGCAGAAGGAGGTCAAGTTCGTCCCGACGTTCGTCGAAGGCGGCCAGCTCCTCGATGTGTCCGATGTCGAGCTTCCCGACGGGATCAGCGGCGCGGCTTCGTACGAGGTCGACGGCGCCTCCTACGCGGTGCCTTACCGCAACGACTCCTGGGTCCTGTACTACAACAAGGCGCTCTTCGACGCCGCGGGCGTCGACTACCCCGACGGCTCCTGGACGTGGGACGACTACAACGACGTCACGGCCGAACTGAACAAGGGTCTCACCGCGGCGGGAAGCCCCGCCAAGGCCGCGTACATGCACCGCTGGCAGTCGACCGTCCAGGGCTTCGCCAGCGCACAGTCCGACACCGACGTGCTCGAGGGCGACTACGAGTACATGGAGCCGTTCTACGACAACGTGCTCGCGCTGCAGGCCGATGGCAACCAGATCGACTACAACACGAGCGCCGCGAACCAGCTCACCTACCAGGGCGAGTTCGGCAAGCAGAACGCGGCCATGCTGCAGATGGGCACGTGGTTCGTCGCCACGCTCATCGCCCAGCAGGCCTCGGGCGACGCCGATGACTTCGAGTGGGGCATCGCGCCGATCCCGCAGGTCGACGACTCGACCGCCGGGCTCGACAACACGCCGGTGACCTTCGGCGACCCGACCGGTCTCGGCATCAACGCCGCGATCGACGAGTCCAAGGTGCAGGCGGCCAAGGACTTCCTCGCCTTCGCCGCGGGTGAGGAAGGTGCGCAGATCCTCGCCGGCATCGGCATCACGCCGGCCCTGCTGACCGACTCGGTCGTCGAGACCTACTTCGCCGTCGACGGTGCCCCCACCGACGACCTGTCGAAGTTCGCGTACTCGACCCACGAGGTGCACCCGGAGAACCCGACGTCGAGCAAGACGGCGGCCATCCAGGGCATCCTCAACGACATGCACACGGCGATCATGTCGGGCTCCACGCCCGTCGCCGACGCCATCACGCAGGCGCAGGACCGCGTCGCCAACGAGGTCGGACTCGACTGAGTCCCCTTGGCCCTTCGACGGGCTCAGGGACCGTTCCCTGAGCCTGTCGA
>NZ_JBFUFC010000209.1:0-6508 GCF_056403635.1 Microbacterium sp. P2_F9
GGCACATATCGATGGCGAGACACCAGATCCCGGCTGAGACACCGCGCGTCGCGTGATGTCTCAGTGGGAATGTGGTTTCTCGGCCTGAATGTGGTTTTTCAGCGCGCCGCGCGGCGGCCGGCCGGGGCGCGTTCAGTCCAGGACGTCGCCCAGGTCGTAGGCCGACACCGACTCGAGCTGGTCATACGTGCACGACTCGGGATCGCGGTCGGGGCGCCACCGCTCGAACTGGACGGTGTGGCGGAACCGCCAGCCCTCGAGCTGGTCGTAGCGCACCTCGAGCACCCGCTCCGGACGCAGGCGCACGAACGACGAGTCGGCCCGGGCGGCGGAGAACCGCGACTTCTCGCCGGCGCCGGTGAGCGCGGACCCGTCTTCGTCGCGCTCGACGAGCGGCGCGAGCTCGTCGATGAGCTCGAGGCGGCGCTTGTCGCTCCACGCCGCGACTCCGCCGACCGGGTACAGCTCGCCGTCCGCCGAGTAGAGACCCACGAGAAGCGACCCCACCCCCTGCCCGGACTTGTGGATCCGGTAGCCGAGGGCGACGACATCCGCCGTCCGCGCGTGCTTGATCTTGAACATCGTGCGCTTGTTGGGGGCGTACGGCTGGGCGAGCGGCTTGGCGATCACGCCGTCGAGGCCGGCGCCCTCGAACTCGGCGAGCCAGCGCTTCGCGAGTTCGGCGTCGGCGGTCGTGCGGGTGACGTGCACCGGGTGCGGCACCCCCCGCAGCAGGCCGACGAGTTCGGCCCGGCGCACCTCGAACGGCTCGTCGCGCAGGTCTCGATCCCCGCGCGCGAGCAGGTCGAACGCGATGAACATCGCCGGGGTGGTCTCGGCGAGCATGTTGACCCGGGATGCCGCGGGGTGGATGCGCTGCGTCAGCGACTGCCAGTCGAGCCGCTGGTCTCCGCTGTCGCCCTTGGGCACGACGACCTCGCCGTCGAGCAGGCACGGCTCGGGGAGGAGCCGCGCGAACGCCTCGACCAGTTCAGGGAAGTAGCGGGTGAGGGGCTTCGCGCCGCGGCTGCCGATCTCGACGTTCTCGCCGTCCCACGACACGAGGCCGCGGAATCCGTCCCATTTCGGCTCGTAGCTGAAGCCGCCGGCGATGGCGTCCTGCTCGGGCACCTTCGGGACGGACTTGGCGAGCATCGGCGCGGGGATTTCGTACGGCATGGGTCCATCCTGCCGTGGACGTCCGGTCTCGCCCACCCCTGCCCGGCCGGATCCCGCCCGTACCTAAGTGCGGGCGGATGCCGCGACCCGCCGGGTGGCGGCATCCGATCCTCGGCGTGTCGGTCTTCATCCCCGCAGCTGGGTACGGCGGGTTGGCGATGAGGGGGTGCGGCGGACCGGCGGGCACGGCAGACTCGGACCGGGCGCACCCGCGCCCCGGTGGAGGTGCAATGGACGTCGTCTTCGGGTTCCTCGCCGAGCGACCGGTGATCGTACTGTTCCTCTTCATCGGGGTGGGCGCGGCCTTCGGCCGGATCCGCATCGGCGTGGTGTCGCTGGGCGCGATCGCCGTGCTGTTCACCGCGATCGGCCTCACCGCCTGGAGTGTGGCGGTCGGGGAGCAGATCGGCGTCCCGGCGGTCGTCGGCGATGTCGGGCTGGTCGTGTTCGCGTTCTGCACGGGCATCATCGCCGGTCCCGGCTTCTTCAACGCACTGAAGACGGCGTACCCGCTCATGATCGTCGTCGCGGTGATCATGGCCGTGGCGGCGACCGCGACCCTCGTCCTGGGTCGCGCGGCCGACCTCGATCCGCTCACGATCGCGGGCACCTTCGCAGGGGCCATCACCAACACGCCCGCGCTGGCGGCCACCGGCGGCAGCCCAGAAGCGACCGTCGGCTACGCCAGCGCGTACGTCTTCGGGGTGCTCGGAGCGATGGCCGCGACGGCACTCGCGCTGCGGCACCGCAAGGACGATACGGATGCGCCGTCCCCGATCGTCGACAAGCCCATCCGGATCGACACGACCTCGATCCCGAAGGCCACCGACATCGCAGAGGCGCACGGACACCGGATCACGTTCTCGCGCGTGACCCACGGTGAGGGCGGAGAGTCCGAGGCGATCGGCCCCGACACCCAACTCGAGCAGGGCGACGTGGTGAACGTCGTCGGGCCGCAGGACGAGGTCGACGCGGTTGCCGCAGAACTCGGCCACACCTCGACGATCGACATCACCCGCGACCGCAGCAGTCTCGACTTCCGGCGCATCATCCTCTCGGACCCGAAGCTGTCCGGGCGCACGATCCAGAGTCTCGGACTGCAGCGGCGGTTCGGCGCGAACATCGTGCGGGTGCGCCGAGGCGACGTCGAATTCGTGGGCAGCCCGAGCTTCGTGCTCAACCTCGGGGACCGCATGCGGGTGGTCGGCCCCACCGACACGATGCCCGAGGTCACGTCGTTCCTCGGTGACTCCGAACGCGGCACGGCCGACCTCAACCCGGTGGCGCTGGGTATCGGGATCACCATCGGTCTGCTGCTCGGATCGATCCAGATCCCGCTCCCGGGCGGCTCGCATTTCAGCCTGGGCTTCGCCGCCGGCGCGCTGATCATCGGGCTGATCATGGGCCGCCTCCGGCGCATCGGCCCGTTCGTGACGTCGATGCCCCAGACGGCGGCGACGGTGCTCGCCGAACTGGGCCTGCTGATCTTCCTCGCCTACGCCGGGAGCAATGCCGGCTCGGTGATCGTCGATGCGATCGTGTCCGGACAGGTGTTCGTGCTGCTGGGGATCGGCGTCGTGGTCACCTCGATCGCGATGTTCGGCACGTACCTCATCGTCCGTCACGTGTTCCACGTGGGCGGCACCCGGCTGTCCGGGGTCATCTCCGGCGCCTCGACCAATCCCGCGATCTTCGGGTTCGCCAACGCCCGCACCGGCTACGACGTTCGCGTCGCCCTCGGCTACAGCCTGGTCTACCCGGTCGCCATGATCGTGAAGATCCTGCTCGCCCAGGTGCTCGTCACCCTCTGATCGACGGATGCCTCGTGCCGAGGCATCCGCTCCCGCTCAGGCGAAGGCGCTCATTCCGGTGATGTCCCGGCCGATCAGCAGTGCCTGGATCGACTCGGTGCCCTCGTAGGTGTGGATCGCCTCGATGTCGGCCATGTGCTGCATCACGCCGTTCTCGAGCAGGATGCCGTTGCCGCCGAGCAGGTCGCGAGCGGATGCCGCGATCCGGCGTGCGGCGCGCGTGTTGTGGTATTTCGCGAGCGACGCCTGGGTGGGCCGGAGGCCGCCGGACAGCTCGAGGTCGGCGAGGTGCCGGCAGTACAGCTGCATCGCAGTCAGCTCCTCGAGCATCTGCGCCAGGCGCTCCTGTACCATCTGGAACTTCGCGAGCGGCTTGCCGAACTGGATGCGCTGCTGCGCGTAGGTGAGCGCGGCCTCGTAGCAGGCGGTCGCGTGCCCGAGGGCCGACCAGGCGACGCCGGAGCGCGTCGAATACAGCACGGTCGAGGCATCCTTGAAGCTCTTCGTGCCCGGCAGCACGGCGTCGAGCGGCACCCGCACGTCGTCGAGGACGATGTGCGCCTGGTGGATGCCGCGCAGCGACGCCTTGCCGGTGATGACGGTGCCGGTGTAGCCGGGGCGATCCTGCTCGACGAGGAAGCAGCGCACGGCGCCGTGATCGGGCGCGCCGTCGTCGTCGATGCGCGCCCACACGAACGTGATGCCGCCGGACGCGCCGTTGCCGATCCACTTCTTGGCGCCCCGCAGCACCCACTCCCCGGTCCCTGAGCCGGCCCCGGTCCCCGAACCTGCCCCGGTCCCTGAGCCTGCCCCGGTCCCTGAGCCTGTCGAAGGGTCGCGGCGCGCGACCGTCTCGAGCGAGACGGAATCCGAGCCATGGTCGGGCTCGGTGAGCGCGAACGCCGCGAGCACMTCGGCGCGCGCGACCGGCACCAGCCACTTCTGCTGCTGCGCCGGGCTGCCGAACAGCGCGAGGGTGCGCAGCGCCAGACCGCCCTGCACCGCGATCACCGTGCCGAGCGAGCCGTCGCCGCGTGAGACCTCCATGTTCACGAGGCCGGCCGCGAGGGGTGAGAAGGGGGTGAGGCCGGGGTGGTCGATGCCGTCGTTGAGCAGGTCGAGCTCGCCCAGCCGCCGCGCGAGGTCGAGCGGGTACTCCGCGGCATCCCACGCGCCCTGCATGCGATCGCCGATCTCGTCGACGTAGCCCTGCGCCCGTTCCCACACCGCGCGGTCGGCATCCGGGATGTCGGCGAATACCGCGTAGTAGTCGGTGCCGCGGCGTCCGGTGAGGTCGTAGCCGTCTACCTGCTGACCTGGGACGGGGGTGAAGGTCATGACGACTGCTTTCGATCGATCGGATGCTGCGGTCTCAGGGTACCTCGGCGGTACTGAGTACCGCGAATCATGGCACGGAGTCTCAGGCTGTCCCCTCGCAATCTCGTATGATGATCGTGGTAGCCTGACCAAACCGACTGGCCGGTATGTGGCGGCTCGTCGGACATCGAGGCCACACGAAGGAGTGCAGGTGCAGAGGTTCGCAGACAGGGTCGCGGTCATCACCGGCGGCAGCCGCGGAATCGGCTTCGCCATCGCCCAGCGCCTCGTCGACGAAGGCGCCTCCGTGGTCATCACGGGCCGCCGGCAGGACTCGCTCGACGAAGCGATCGCCACCCTCGGTCCGCAGGCCTCGGCCGTCGCCGGCAAAGCCGACGACCCCGAACACCGCGCCGCAGTGTTCGCGCACGTCGCCGAACGCCACGGGCGGCTCGACCACCTTGTGAACAACGCGGGCATCAATCCGGCGTACGGTCCGCTGCTCGAAATCGACCTCGCCGTCGCGCAGAAGATCCTCGCGGTCAACGTGCTGGGCACCCTGGAGTGGACGAGGGATGCCGTCGCCGCAGGTCTGCGTCGCTCCATCGTGAATCTGTCGTCGATCAGCGCCGTCAGCGCCGCCCCGGGCATCGCGTTCTACGGGGTGTCGAAGGCGGCGATCATGAACCTCACCATTCAGCTCGCGCAGGAGCTGTCGCCCGGCATCCGGGTCAATGCGGTCGCCCCCGCCGTCATCAAGACCGCCTTCGCGCGCGCCCTTTACGAAGGACGCGAAGCCGAGGTGTCCGCCGGCTACCCGCTCGGCCGGCTGGGCGAGACCGCGGATGTCGCCGGCCCTGTGGCGTTCCTGCTGTCGGAGGACGCCGACTGGATCACCGGCCAGACGATCGTGATCGACGGCGGCGCGAGCCTGCGCCTGATCGCCTGAGGCGCGGCGTGAAGGAGACGAGCGTCGCCGACGATGTGACCCGTGCCGCCGTCCGGCTGTTCGCCGCGCAGGGCTACGCGAACACCAGCGTGCAGCAGATCGTCGAGGCCGCCGGCGTCACCAAGGGCGCGATGTACCACTACTTCGAGTCGAAGGACGATCTGCTCTTCGCGATCTACGAGCGCATGCTGTCGCTGCAGAAGTCGCACCTCGACGAGATCATCGCCCGCGGCGGCCCGGTCGACGACGTGCTGCGCGCAGTGTGCATCGACGTGGTGGAGACCTCGATCGAGTTCCTCCCCGAGGGCACGGTGTTCTTCCGCAGTCAGCACATGCTGGCCGCACCCCGGCAGCAGGAGGTGGTGAGGCGCCGGCGCGAGTACCACGACGCCTTCGCCGGCCTCGTGCGCCGAGGGCAGGACGAGGGCCGCTACCGCACCGACATCCCGCACGCTGTGCTGATCGCCCACTTCTTCAGCGACATCCACTATCTGTCGCATTGGTACGACCCCGCAGGTCCTGAGAGCGCGGCGGTCGTCGCCGAGCAGCTCACCGATCTCTTCATCACCGGAATCAGGAGGACGGATGCCTGAACCTCACGCCGCGGCCATCCCCTCGGCGATGCGTGCCTGGCGTGTGACCACGCTGGGCGAGCCCGCCGACGCGCTGTCGCTCGACGAGGTGCCGGTGCAGGCCCCCGGGCCGGACGAGGTGCTGCTGCGGGTGGTCGCCGTCGCGGCGAACTTCCCCGACGTGCTGCTCGCGCGCGGGCAGTACCAGGTGCGCCCCGACCTGCCGTTCGTGCCGGGCGTCGAGTGCTCTGCCCGGGTCGCGGCGCTCGGCTCCGGGGTCACCGGGTTCACGGTGGGCGATCGCGTGCTCGCCTCGAAGATCGGGCTGCTGGCGGAGTACGCCGTCGTGCCGGCCTCGGATGTGTGGGCGGCTCCGCCGTCGCTCACCGATGCCGAGGCATCCGGACTCACCGTCGCGTACCAGACCGCGTGGTTCGGACTCCATCGGCGGGCGGCGATCCAGCCGGGGGAGTGGCTGCTCGTGCACGCCGCCGCTGGGGGCGTCGGACTCGCCGCGGTGCAGCTCGGCGCCGCGGCCGGCGCGCGAGTGATCGGCGTCGTCGGATCCGCAGCGAAAGCGCAGGCGGTGACGGATGCCGGGGCTTCCGTGGTCATTGTGCGTGGCGTCGACGACATCGTCGGGTCGGTGAAGGATGCGACGGGCGGCCGCGGGGCCGACG
>NZ_JBFUFC010000210.1:0-6428 GCF_056403635.1 Microbacterium sp. P2_F9
CCCCCGACACGAGTGCTGTGAAAGCCCCTACGCTCAGTCGCCGCAGATCATCCTGGCGGTGGCATTCTTGCCCTGGCCACCGAGCGCCTTGACGACGTCGCCCACGTTCGTGAAATTGAGGGCGCCTACAGTGTTGATGGTCTTGTGGACCTGGCCGAAGCAGGCAGCGTCCGCGGGCGCGGCGTTAGCGGTGCCGGCGAAGCCGAAAATGGAGAGAGCGACGATCGAGCCGATGGTGAGAATGCGCTTCATTGGACTTTCCCTTCCGAAGGCGGGTGCGTTTCACCCGACATGGCTAACTTCGTTGCCAGGGCGGGATCGGATTGCTTTTCGTCGCAGATCTTGTCGACCCGTTCACGAAGTCCTGAAACCAGGCCCCTCGGTGCCGATTCTCGCCACGAAGGATCGACCAGCATCGGCGTACGGCGACAAACGCCTGCAGCGCCTATGGCCACTCCGAGTCGACCGGCTCCTACTGCCCCGAAGCGTCAGCAGCCTCGGTCGGCTCACCGCAGGAATCGAGGCCTAGTCCGTCTTCGCCTCGTCCGCCTTCTGCCCGTCCGCCTTCTCGGCGCCTGACTTCGCGTCGTCCGGCTTCTCGGCGACTGACTTCCCGTCGTCCGCCTTCTCGGAGCCTGACTTCGCCGGGTCGGCTTTGTCGGGGTCCGGCTTGTCAGCCTCTTTCGCCTTCGGCGGGGAGAGCGCTGGGTCGGGCTCCTCGGCTCCCATGATCCTGGCGAGCCAGGTGTGCACTCGGAGCGGGTCTCCGGCGAAGCCATACGTGTCGTGCAGTGTCCGCCAGATCGACCGCTCGATGATCGACCAGTTCTGCGACCCGCGCAGCTCCTTGAGGTCGTCGACGGTGACCGGCTTGGGCGGAACGACCTTCGTTCGGAGCTGGAAGCAGCCCCGCCTGGCGTGATCGTCCTGTTCGGGCGCTGCCAGCGCCGCCAGCGCATTGGATGCCGCGGCGGCGAGGCCGTCGAACGGATCGACCTGGCACGCGAGGGCGAACAGCTTTGCTGCGGCCGGCGTGACCGTTGGCGCATCGGCCATCCCAACGAGTTTCCTGAACTCCCGGGCGACCTCTTTCGGTTGCCCCGGAACACTCCGAACGCACTTCAGCTCAGGATCAATGCTCGCCCAGCGACGCAGCTCCTCATCGAGGAAGGCGATGGTCAGCAGCGAGCGTACCTTCTCGGTGATGCCGTCATTGTGCTCGGTGCGCACGAGGTGGCACGCGAGCGAATACGCGACCTCAGGCGACATCCCGTTCTTCGGGTAGTCCGGCCCCAGCCGTACCGGTTCGTGTGTGTGGAAGCCGCCATCCGAGGGGAGCGAAACGAGTCCGGTCATCATTCCTCCGCACTCAGTTGCGCGAAGTTGATCTCCGCCAGCGTGAGCCTGCGTATGTGCGCGGAGTCGACGGGACCTTTACCCGGCACTGAAAGGATGTCGAGGGCGAGGTCCGCGCGTTGCAGATCGTCGTCTGTCGATGGAGTGCCGTTGGCGCTCAGGTTACGGGCGAGCGCTCCCTGTGTCAGCAGCAGCCGCAAGAGCAGGTCGTCCTTCGCGATCACGACCAGCTGAGGGGGCTGACCACCAGCGGCGATTCCTATCTCGATGTTGACCTGGTCGATGAGCCAGGTGTTGTACAGAGCCCAGTCATCGGGCGACTCGCTCTCTCGATACATGAAGTTCCACAACGCGACGAGTGCCGATCGATTCGCTGCATCGCGATTCAACGAGTTCGCCAGAAGGGCGATCCCCGTCGGGCGGCGCGTCCATCCGTTATGCCACTTCGTTGCGAGGAACTGCATCGCGATGCCGGAGGGAGCCGTCGCGCCGTGCAGGGCCATCGCCCATTCGGTGGCATACACCTGCCGAAGGCTCGCAATCAGGTGCGCCGCGATGACGGTCGATAGTCGCTGGGCTGGAGTGGCGCCGGCCGCTTGGTCGAGCAGGTATTCCTGACTGTCGGCGGTGATTCGATCCGACGCCACCAAACGTCCATTCCGCGTCAGTGTGAACGATGCTGCGGTCACTCCTCCCTCCGCCGCGTCGTCGCCCTCAATCTTCACCTCGAGCTTCCACGGCGAGATGCTGCGGATCGCCGTCCACACGCTGGAGATGAAAGAGACGGCTGGTCCGACCTTGGTCAGATCGAGAATCGACGCGTCAAGGCTCGACAGGTCCGGGCCGACCGGGACCTCGACGCCGCGCGCCGGCGAACCGCCCATCTCGTGCAGGATGCCCGTGAACTCCGGGACGAAGTCGCGAGAGTTCGCCGCTGCCGTGAACGTGACGGTGATCTTCTGACGTGTCGCGAACGCGTAGCTGAGGAAGACGATCCCGATGACACCCCAGACGACGAGCGCCACCCCGCCCGCGACGAGAGACCCGTTGGCGGCGACCATCTCGGTCGGCGACCACTCCGGAGCGGGACGCCCCAGCCATGCGGTGCCGGTCGGAGTGGGAACCGGCGTTGTGGCAACGGCTGGCTGGACGGCCGGATCGGCAGACGACGCGGGGTCGGCCGTCAGTACCGGGCCAGTACGCAGCACGAAGTACACCGCGACGATAGGCGCCAGCAGTCCCGAGACGGCGCCGATGATGCCCGCACCACGCCGCCGGATCGGCGTGCTCGTGCTGCCCGCCCCCCACACCTGCGCCGCAAGGCGCGTGATCACGAACAGCAGGATCCAGGCGCCCAGGATGAACAGTCCGGGCGTCACCAACGGTGCAAGTGACCCCGCGACGAACGCGGCCCACGCATTTCCGAGCGCCTTCGCGTCCGGCTCGGGGACGGGTGTCGGCGAGGGCGCGGGGGCGTCCGCGGCCTGCTGCTCGACGATCGCCTTGCGCTGCGTCTCGCACGCGGTCACCGCGTCGCCGAGAGGCCTGCCAGCCGTGATCGCCGCGACACCCGCGTCGATCGCGGCCTGGACGACGCCGAGCGCCTGGTCGTAGAGTTCTGCGTCCGCGAGATCGCCGGCCGTGTCGCACGCGACCCCGAGCTCGGCCGCGGTGACAGTTTCGGGGTCGGGCGTCGGCGCGATTGTCGGAGTCGGAGTCGGAGTCTCTTCGTCAGTCGCCGTCGAGACGATCGCCGTAGAAACGATCGCACGCGAGGCGTTCGTCGGCGCAGCGAGGGCGGGCGAGGCGACGGCCAACGCTGACATCATGGCGATCGCTGCACCGGCGAGAGCGCGACCGATCAGCCTTGACGCCATCGTCCCCCCAGACGGCGGGCCTCGAGTCCCGCTGGCGCAAGCGTGGCGTCACCGCGCCGAACTGTCAAGGGAGATGCGGCAGCACCCACCGCCCGCATGGTAGGCGCGCGATCACCTCGAAGGGCACGCGGCGCCCGATGTCGTGCGCGGTTCAACCGCGCCACCAAGGGAATCCACGACCCGTCCCGTGGGAATGCTCGACGAGGACGTGCCCGGCGAGTGGCAACAGCGCGGCGGGGGTTGCTGGCGGCGTACCTCGCAGCGGCGAGGCGTGCGGAATGCCGGAAGGCTTCGCGGGTATGCTGACCGCCGACCGCCGATCGTCACTTAGCCGTTGTCGCGCTCACCGAGTGCAGCAACCGCGTCGGTGCAGGGGACACCACTGGGCGAGCGTCGAGGGGTTGGGCCGCCCCGGCGCGATGTCGACCATGTGGGTGAACTGCGACGGGGAACCGCGTGGAGGAGCCCGAGGCGCGGCAGCGCCCAATTGATCAGGTCCGTTCGGAGGCTTCAATTGTCTTTAGCAGCTCTTGCGGACCGGCAAAGAGTGCGGGAAAGTGACGCATGCCCGCACCCGATGCTCAAGACGGCCGTCGCTGGAATCTTTACCTCTCGGGCGGAGGTTTCCGCGCTGCTCTTGGTGCGGTTGGGGTGCTCTTCTATCTCTCAGATTCGAATGCGTGGATAGCTGTCCGGCGTATTGTCTCCGTGAGTGGTGGCGGTCTTACGAACGCATGGCTGGCAACACATCGCCCAACAAGTTCCGAGTTGCCTGTGCAGCTTGGATCTCTCTTCTCTCGATTGACTTCGCGGGCTAGCGTCTGGCTGCTGGTCGGAGTGATCGGTGTAACCGTTGTTGGGCTCGGTGCGGTCGTCGGTCTACTCGCCCTCATCTTGGGCGGGTCGCCCTTATTTTGGGTTCTCGCAATTTTGGCCATTCTCTTGTTCTTAGTGCTGTTCCTTCAAGTCGGCACACGGGTCTGGCTCAATCTGTTGTTTCGGCGATTTGTTGGCGACGACCGGCTAGGAGGGCTCGATGGAGAAGAGTGGAATCGCGAACACATCTTCGTCGCCACGGACTTCGAGGGCGCTGGCCCGTTTTTCCTGCTAGTGAATCGGCTTCAAGCTGTAGCGTTTTCAGCTAATCGGGGATTGTTCGATGGGCGCGAGGTTTCATTCGCAAAGACTCTTCGTGCGACGACGGCATTTCCTCCGCTCCTGCCCCCGACGCGATTCGCACCAAAGGAAGTGACAGATCCGCGCCCTCTCTCCGACCCGCGATATCGCGAACCAGTCTGGAAACCCCGCGGAGCGCCGCGATCAATGTTGTTAGCGGACGGCGGAATCACGGGAAACCTTGGAGTTCAACTCGATGTCGGCTCGCCAGAAGGTTCCGACCTCCTGCAGACCGCAAACGCAATCTCACGGCGAGGTTCTGCGCCGCTGGACGCTGACTGTGTGTTTCATTCGGGATCTCTTGCTTGGCAGTGCACCGAGTGCGAGCAGCGAACCATCGTGGTCGATTGCTCGGGGCAGGCTCTCGCCCGTTCCAGGAACACACGCTGGCTCCTTTGGCTGCCGCTACTGGGTACCCTCTTCCACGCCGTGCGGACGCTGAAGGTGATGTATCAATCCCATCTTGCTCTCGACGCCGGGGGTGCCGGAGACGATCTAGTCTCGACCAATCGGGTTGAACCCTTACTCAAGGCGAAGGCGAAGGCGAAAGCGACTGCGGGGGTCAACGGTGCGGCCAGTTCCAACGGTCAGATGGTTGAGGCCGGGTGGCGCCTTGGTCAGGTCGACAATCTGGCGAGATTTCTTATTGACCCATCGGGCCGACGAGCGTTTTTCACTCGGTTGGAGTGGGCGTGTGTGTGCGCACGCATCGACTCAGGGGCAGTCCGCACCAACCTGTGGTCAACGACAAAGCTTCGAGCGATGATCACCGTCGCCAGCGGTTACCTCAACACTTGTCTTGCGCTCGAAGACGAGGACACGTTTCAAACCGTCGCCACAGCCATGCGAAATCTCGACGACTCTCTGAGGGGGCGCGGTGAACTTGTCCGGTGGTGGCAGGGTATCGGCGAACAATATGAAGGGTCGGGCGAGCAGGTTCTGCCAGCGCGATCCCGAGCGCTGAGTCGCATAGAGGCGAAGCGGGACGATGTCCTAAAGAGGCTGGCCGCACTCGACCCATTGGCCTGAGCCGGGCTGACGGGTGAAGATCGTTTGCGACCGCGTCCATCGATCTCGAATACGCCCGCTGCCACCGAGAGCGCCTTTCGTCACTGGACGGGACGGTCATCGCATTCCTACCCGCAACGCAGCTAAACAGTTGGCTCCGAAATCGCTGCAGCGCCTCTTAAACGACCCGAACTCCCCACTAATCGCGTAGGGGTTCGGTCACGCGATCGGATTCACCGTTAGCCGCGAGGACGCCTGGCTGGACATCGATCTCGCACTGCAGTAGGCCCCCAACGCGGACGAAATCTCGACCGTTCGCCGCGGACGAGAATGCTGTGAGCGTCGGTGCCGAGATCCACGGTGCACGACCTGCGCCACGCCGCTGCATCACTCGCGATCAGTTCGGGAGCGAACGTGAAAGCGGTGCAGCGGATGCTGGGACATGCGTCTGCCCCGATGACCCTCGATGTATACGCCGACGTGTTTGACGACGACCTCGACACCGTGTCGGCGTCGTTGAACGACGCGCGGAACGCAGCGATTGCACGCTGAGGATCGGCGTCGCGCTGCATCGCCGGCGAACGGCGATGTCGAAGCTCGCCGCCACGGCGAGGTCGTCGCCCTGCCCAAGGGAGCCGATGGTCGATGTGCGACAGATGCGTTCTGGTTGTCAGCAGCTTGAGGTTGCGACTCGGGAGTCCAGAGGGGGCCAGACCATCCTGTCGTGTTGATACGTTTTGCGGGCCTTTACGCCGCGACGAAGAGCCGTAAGTGGGACGAGTCAGTCACGTCCACTTCACGTCGGTGGTGTCGGCGTCTGTCAACGTTGCTGCCTTCAGATTGACGCCGCGGAGGGTGGCACCTCTGAGGTTGGTGTTTCGGAGGTCGGCGCCGGTGAAGTCTGCTCCTTCGAGGTTGACGCCGGAGAGGTTGACGAAACGCAGATCGCAGTTTGAGAAGTCGAGAGTGGCGCCATCGAGCGTCGCGCCTGCGAGGTTTGCCGCGCTGCGG
>NZ_JBFUFC010000211.1:0-6404 GCF_056403635.1 Microbacterium sp. P2_F9
GTCCCCGCTACTCTGACACCGTGACCGCCTCGCCCGATCCTCGTGACGCGCCGGCCAAGCGTGACGCGGCAGCGCGGGCGCGCGAGGAAGAGGAGAACCTCCGCAGGCGGTGGGACTCGACGCAGTCTGGGCTCCGGCAGCGGTTCGATGCGCCGATCAGCCGGGCCACCGAGATCACCCAGAAGACGCTCGGCCTATTCCCCGTCCGCGTGTGGCGGCACTTCCTGCTCCGCAACGGGTTCCTCCTCGCGGCAGGAGTGAGCTATCAGGCGCTCTTCGCGATCTTCGCCGCCATCTACGTCGCATTGGTGGTCGTCGGGCTATGGCTCGGCGGGAGCGAGGATKCCGTTGCCGCCCTGATCGACGTCGTCAACAACTACCTTCCCGGCCTCATCGACGAGAACGGCGCCATCACCCCCGAGCAGGTCCAGGAGGTCGTGAGCCAGAGTTCTGGGGTGCTCGGTGTGACCGGCGTGATCGCGGTGGGCGCCCTCATCTGGACGGCGATCGGGTGGGTCACCTTCGCCCGGCGCTCGGTGCGCGACTTGTTCGGGCTGCCGGTGGATCCGCGCTCGTACGTCCTGCTCAAGGCGCGCGACCTGCTGGCGGCGCTCATCTTCGGGATCGCCCTGGTGCTGGGTGCTGCGCTGAGCTCGGCCGGAGCCCTGGCCCTGGCCGGGATCTTCAACCTGTTCGGCTGGACCGGTTCGCGGGTCATCGCCTCCGCCATCCAGACGAGTTCGATCTTCGTGTCTTTCGCGATCAACGCGGTTGCACTGGCGGCCCTGTTCCGTTTTCTCACGGGGACGAAGCTGCGCTGGCGGGTCATCTGGCCGGGCTCGCTCCTTGGCGGCGCGGCCCTGACGGTGCTTCAGCTGGGCGCGGGCCTGCTGCTGAGCTACACACCCTCGAACCCGCTGCTGGTGACCTTCGCGATCTTCATCGGGCTGCTGCTGTGGTTCCGACTCAACGGGATCGTCATGCTCGTCGCCGCGGCGTGGATCGCGGTGCACGCCGACGACCAGAAGATCCCGCTGCTCCCCAAGAGCGACGCCGAGCGGCTGCGTGAGGAGCACGCCGCGCTCGTGCTCGCCGCGCACGYGCGGCTGCGCACCGCACGCGAGGCGCGCGACCAGGCGCCCTGGTATCGCGCGTGGGCGGCCGACCGGGCCGTGCGGCAGGCGCAGGACGAGCTGGCCGCGGTCGAGGCATCCACTCCTCCCCTCCCGCCCCGTCAGCAGCGCGCTGCGTCGCCCGACCACGTCTGAGGTCGCGGCTAGGCTGGCGGTCGTGTCTCGCCGCGTCCGCATCGCCTCTGTCAACGTCAATGGCATCCGCGCCGCCGCCCGCAAAGGCATGCTCGGCTGGCTGTACGAGGCGGATGTCGACATCCTCGCGCTGCAGGAGGTGCGTGCCTCCGAAGCCGAGCTGCGCGCGGCGCTCCCGGGCTGGGACTTCGTGAACGATGAGGCCCTCGCAAAGGGCCGCGCAGGCGTCGCCGTCGCCAGTCGCCTCATGCCGGTCGAGGTGCGTCGCGAATTCGCCGACGAGGCACTCGACACGACGGGCCGCTGGATCGAGACCGACTTCGACATCGACGGCGAGCGCCTCACCGTCGTCAGCGCCTATGTGTACACCGGCGAGGCCGAGACCGCGCGCCAGGACGCGAAGTGGGCCTTCCTCGATGCGATGGAGGCGCGGATGCCGCAGCTGGCGGTGACGACGCCCCTCGCGGTGATCATGGGCGATCTGAACGTCGGGCACCGTGAGCTCGACATCCGGAACTGGCGTGGCAACGTGAAGAAGGCGGGGTTCCTCCCCCGCGAGCGGGCGTACTTCGACCGCTTCCTCGGGACAGCGGGTGCAGACGTCACCGGCGTCGACGGGTCGACCGGCACCGGTCTCGGCTGGGTGGATGTGGGGCGGCGGTTCCACGGCGAGATCGACGGGCCGTACACGTGGTGGTCCAGCCGCGGCAAGGCCTTCGACAACGACACCGGCTGGCGCATCGACTACCAACTGGCGACGCCGGCCCTCGCGGAGCGGGTCGCCGACTATCGCGTCGTGCGGGCGCCCTCCTGGGACACCCGGTGGAGCGACCACGCGCCCGTCGTGGTGGACTACACCTTCGGGGGCTGACGATCTGCGAACCGGCGACGCCTGCGCGTGGCGATTCTGAGACCGGCACATCGCGACAGCCGCGCCTGAGACCGCCGCAGGCGTGGGGGGCGCGGCATCCGTCGCCGTAGGATTGTTCGATGAGCAAACCCCGCCTCTACTCCGGTATGCAGCCTTCGGCCGACTCGCTGCAGGTCGGCAACTACATCGGGGCGCTCATGCAGTGGCGCGACCTGCAGGTGGCGTACGACGCGTACTTCTCGGTCGTCGACCTGCACGCGCTGACCCAGCCGAACGACCCCGCCGAGCTGCGCGAGAAGACCCGTCGCACCGCCGCGCAGTACATCGCCGCCGGCATCGAGCCGTCGAAGTCGACGCTGTACGTGCAGTCGCATGTGCCGGCGCACGCCGAGCTCGCCTGGATCCTCTCCACGGTCACGGGCTTCGGCGAGGCGGGACGGATGACGCAGTTCAAGGACAAGTCGCAGCGCTATGGCGCCGACACCACGTCCGTCGGACTGTTCACCTACCCGGTGCTGATGGCAGCCGACATCCTGCTGTACCAGACCGACATCGTGCCGGTCGGCGACGACCAGAAGCAGCACGTGGAGCTCACCCGCGACCTCGCAGAGCGCTTCAACGCCCGCTACGGCGAGACGTTCCGCGTGCCGATGCCCGTGATCCAGCAGGACACCGCGCGCATCTTCGACCTGCAGAACCYGACCGCGAAGATGTCGAAGTCCGCCGAGTCGGATGCCGGGGTCCTCTGGCTGCTCGATGACCCGGCCATCTCAGCCAAGAAGATCATGCGGGCCGTGACCGACAGCGAAGGCTCAGTCCGGTTCGACCGCGAGGCCAAGCCCGGAGTGTCGAACCTGCTCGTGATCTACGCGGCGCTCACGGGTCGGCAGATCCCCTCGATCGAGGACGAGTACGCCGGTCGCGGCTACGGCGACTTCAAGAAGGGTCTCGCCGAGGTCATCGTCAACGAGTTCGGGCCGGTGCGCGAGCGCGCACTCGGGCTGCTCGACGACCCAGCCGAGCTCGACCGCGTGCTGGGGGCGAACGCGGCGCGGGCCGCCGAGGTCGCTGGGCGCACCCTCAACGACGTGTACGACAAGGTCGGGCTGCTCCGCCGGGCGTAGCGTTATCGGCCGGATCGCCACCTTCGCGCGCGGCTAGGGTGGTGCGATGCAACCCGTCGTGCTGCGAACTGCGCGCCTGACCTTGGCCATCCCTACTGCGGCGGACGTCGATGCGATCGCCGAAGCGGCACAAGACCCTGAGGTGCCCCGCTGGACCACGCTCCCCTCGCCCTACGCGCGGCGGGACGCCGAGCAGTTCATCGTCAAAGCGGCGGAGTGGTGGGATGCGGAGTCCGAACTGACCTGGGGCATCCGGGTGGACGACGACTGGGTGGGCATGCTCGGACTGCACCGTCTGGAGCGTGGCGGGTCGGCGGAGATCGGATACTGGATGGCGTTGTCCGCGCGCGGTCACGGTTACCTGACGGAGGCTGCGCGGGCCGTGATCGACTTCGCGTTCGACCCGGACGGGCTCGACCTGAAACGACTCGACTGGCGTGCCGTGGTGGGCAACGTCGCGTCTGCCCGGGCTGCGCGCTCCCTGGGGTTCCACTACGAAGGACTCCAGCGTCAGGCGCTCTCCGACCCGCGCGGTCGGCACGATGGCTGGATCGCGGGACTGCTCGTCACCGACGACCGTAAGCCGCAGCCCTGGGCCGTGCTCGGGGACTGACCCGCGTCGGCCGGGCATGCGAGCATGACGTCATGCCGGAGATGCCTGAGGTGCAGGGGCTCGTCGACTTCCTACGGGAACGGGTGACGGGCCTCACCATCACGCGGGTCTCGGTCGCGAACATCGCCGCCGATAGGATCCGGGAATGGAACCCGTCGCGCTGCAGACGCCGCGGCTCGAGCTGTCGGTGCCGACGGGAGCCGACGTCGATGCCATCTTCGAGGCCTGTCAGGATGCGGCGATCGAGCGATACGTCGCGCTGCCGAGTCMGTACGAGCGGACACACGCGGAAGGCTTCATACCGCTCGTCGCCGAGCACTGGCAAACGGACTCCGAGTACACCTGGGCGGTGCGGGCCGATGGCCGGCTCGCGGGGATGATTGCGCTCCTGCGGAAGGACGACGGCTCCGCCGAGATCGGCTTCTGGATGGTCGCCGACGCCCGCGGTCGGGGAATCGTCACCGAGGCGGCACGCGCGGTGATCGACTGGGGCTTCTCGTCCGGCGGCGGGGGGCTTGACCGTATCGGATGGTATTCGGTCGCGGGAAACATTCCGTCCGCCCGTGCCGCACACACCCTGGGCTTCCGCTACGAAGGCCTGATCCGTCGCGGGGTCGTCGGCAACCGCGGGCGCGAAGACGGCTGGATCGCGGGCCTGCTCGCGTCCGACGATCGGACCCCTCAGCCCTGGGCGGTGCTCAGGGACTGACCCGCGTCGGCCCGGCATGCGAGGATGACGTCATGCCGGAGATGCCCGAGGTGCAGGGTCTCGTCGACTTCCTGCGGGAACGGGTGACGGGCCTCACCATCACGCGGGTCTCGGTCGCGAACATCGCCGCGCTGAAGACGTACGACCCGCCGGTCGACGCACTCAAGGGTGCCGAGGTCACGGGCGCTGCACGTCACGGCAAGTTCCTGGACCTGTCTACGACAGTGGCCGGGGCCACGCCGTCCGATGCCGGCGCACCCGGACCGCACCTGATCTTCCACCTCGCGAAGGCGGGATGGCTGCGCTGGTACGACACGCTGCCCGCCACGATCATCCGACCGGGGAAGACCCCGATCGCACTGCGCATCGCGCTCAGCGACGGCTCCGGCTTCGACCTCACCGAGGCCGGCACGAAGAAGTCCCTCGCGGTCTACGTCGCGCGCGCGCCGGCGGATGTGCCCGGGATCGCCCGGCTCGGGCCGGACCCGCTCGACCCCGCATTCACCCGCGACACGCTCGCGGGGCTCCTCGCCGGCCGCCGCACCCAGATCAAGGGGGTGCTGCGCGACCAGTCGGTGATCGCGGGGGTCGGCAATGCGTACTCGGACGAGATTCTCCACGCCGCGAAGATGTCGCCCTACGCGCTCGCGGCGACTCTCACCGACGCCGATGTCGACGCGCTGTTCGCCGCGATGACGACGACGCTCACCGAGGCCGTGACCGAAGCCACCGGCAAGCCCCCGGCCGAACTCAAGGACGCCAAGCGGCGCGGGATGCGCGTCCACGGTCGCCGCGGCGAGCTCTGCCCGGTGTGCGGCGACACCGTGCGCAGCGTCTTCTTCGCTGACAACTCGCTCGAGTACTGCCCCACCTGCCAGACCGGCGGCAAGATCCTGGCGGATCGCCGGCTCTCACGACTGCTGAAGTAGGGTTCAGCCGTCGGTGGTGCCCATCAGGGTGCGCGCGTCGGCGTCGACCCAGTCGAGCGACTTCGACACCGCCTTCTTCCACTGCCCGTAGCGCTGCTCCCGCTCGTCCTCCGGCATCCGCGGCTCGAATCGCACGTCCTCGCGCCAGTGCGCGCGCAGGTCGTCACGACTCGCCCACACCCCGGTGGCCAGGCCGGCCGCGTACGCGGCGCCGAGCGCCGTGGTCTCGACGACCTTCGGACGCACCACCGGGACGCCGAGGATGTCGGCCTGGAACTGCATCAGCAGGTCGTTGCGCGTCATCCCGCCATCCACCCGGATCTCTTCGAGTGCCCGCCCCGTGTCGGCGACGACGGCTTCGACGACGTCGCGCGTCTGGAACGCCGTGGACTCGAGCGCCGCCCGGGYGATGTGCGCCTTGTTCACGAAGCGGGTCAGCCCGACGAGCGCGCCGCGCGCATCGGGGCGCCAATAGGGGGCGAACAGGCCGGAGAACGCGGGAACGAAGTAGGCCCCGCCGTTGTCGTCCACCGAAGTGGCCAGCCGTTCTACGTCTTCGGACCGGTTGATGATGCCGAGATTGTCGCGCAGCCACTGCACGAGCGACCCGGTGACCGCGATGGACCCCTCGAGCGCATAGCGGGCCGGCTCGTCGCCGCATCGATACGCGACGGTGGTGATGAGTCCGTTGCCGGAGCGCACGATGTCGGTCCCCGTGTTCACCAGCAGGAAGTTGCCCGTGCCGTAGGTGTTCTTGGACTCTCCCGCGTCGAACGCCGCCTGCCCGAACGTTGCCGCCTGCTGATCGCCGAGGATGCCGGCGATCGGCAGGCCGTCTGCCGCGCCGGGCAGCCGCGCCTCGCCCACGACCTCGGAGGACGACCGAATGT
>NZ_JBFUFC010000212.1:0-6375 GCF_056403635.1 Microbacterium sp. P2_F9
CGGCTACACGCCGCCGCCGGCAGCGCCGGCGCCCGAGCCGCCGGCGGCACCCGCCGCCGCTCCGGCTCCTGAGCCGCCGGCCGCTGCAGAGCCTCCCGCAGCGCCTGCCGCACCGGCACCTGAGCCGCCCGCCGCTGCAGAGCCGCCGGCAGCTCCGGAGCCCCCGGCGGCTCCCGAGCCCCCGGCAGCGCCCGAGCCCCCGGCAGAG
This sequence comes from Microbacterium sp. P2_F9, assembly GCF_056403635.1. Classification (NCBI taxonomy): domain Bacteria; kingdom Bacillati; phylum Actinomycetota; class Actinomycetes; order Micrococcales; family Microbacteriaceae; genus Microbacterium; species Microbacterium sp. P2_F9. Next base: position 209 of record NZ_JBFUFC010000212.1, read on the forward strand.
GACAAGCCCCAGGCCTGACCGTACGCCGCAGACCCCCGCCCATCGTGGCGGGGGTCTGCTGCGTATGGCCGCGGCATGCTCGGCTACCGTGGAGGGATGAGTTCCTCTGTGCCCCTGCGCCGCGTCGGCGCCTCTGGTCTGCTCGTCTCCGCCGTCGGTCTCGGCTGCAACAACTTCGGGCGCCCGGGCACCCGCACCGAGACTCTCGAGGGAACGCGCGAGGTGCTCGACGCAGCGATCGACGCGGGGGTGACGTTCCTCGATACCGCCGACATGTACGGCAAAGATCCCGGGCTGTCCGAGACCCTCATGGGCGAGGCGCTCCGCGGGCGCCGCGATGAGGTCGTGCTGGCGACCAAATTCGGGCACTTCGGCCGCGACATGGGGTATCCGATCACCGGGTCGAAGGGCTCCCGCCGGTACATCCGCCGCGCGGTCGAGGCATCCCTCACCCGTCTGCAGACCGACTGGATCGACCTGTATCAGCTGCACACGCCCGACCCGCTCACGCCGATCGAGGAGACCCTCGACGCGCTGGGCGATCTCGTCCGCGAGGGCAAGGTGCGCTACCTCGGGCACTCCAACCTGCCCGGATGGGAGATCGCGGAGGCGCACTTCACCGCGGCGGACCGGAGAAGCGTGCCGTTCATCTCGGCCCAGAACCACTACAGCCTGCTCGCGCGGGCGGCCGAGCGCGAAGTGCTCCCGGCCGTCGAACGGTACGGGCTCGGGTTCTTCCCGTTCTTCCCGCTGCACAACGGCCTGCTGACGGGCAAGTTCACGCGTGAGGGGGGACCAGAGGGCAGCCGAATCATGACGGCCCGGCCGCACGTGTGGCAGAACGCGCCATGGGATGCGCTCGAGGCGCACCAGGCGTTCTGCGACGAGCGTGGGATCACGATGCTCGAGGCGACGTTCGGGTGGCTGCTCGCCCGCCAGGCGATCTCGAGCGTCATCGCCGGTGCGACCAGTCCTGACCAGGTGCGGGCGAACGCCGCCGCGGCGTCGGCGTGGACCCCGGATGCCGCTGAGCTGGCCGAGATCGACGCCCGATTCCCGCTCCCGGAAGACCCCGGGGCCCAGGTCTGACCGACCCCATCCTGGGTTTCGCTGTCAGCGGATCCGGCGAACTTGGAGCCGCTCGCCCGCAGGGCGTAGCGTCTGAAGGACGTGCGCGGTCGCCTCGGGGCTGATGTCGCCGCCCGCAGGAAAGGATCGCCGTGCTCGGCAAGCTCTTGGTTCGCTACCTGACACCCGCGTGGGGACTCATCCTCGCCGTCGTCGTCTTCCAGCTCGCACAGTCCATCGCCTCGCTCATGCTGCCCACGCTGAACGCGGACATCATCGACAACGGCGTGGTCACGGGCGACATCGACTACATCCTGCAGACCGGCGTGATGATGCTGGGGGTCAGCCTGGTCCAGGTGATCTGCGCCATCATCGCGGTGTACTTCGGGTCGCGGCTGGCCATGGGAATGGGTCGCCAGCTGCGCGGCGACCTCTTCCATCGCGTCGTCGCGTTCTCGCAGCGGGAGGTCGGGCAGTTCGGCGCGCCGTCGCTGATCACCCGCAACACGAACGATGTGCAGCAGGTGCAGATGCTGGTGCAGGTCTCGGCGACCCTGATGATCTCGGCGCCGATGCTGGCGATCGGCGGCGTGATCATGGCGCTCCGGCAGGATGCCGGGCTGGCCTGGCTCCTGGCGATCTCCATTCCGGTGCTGCTGATCATCGTCGGATTGATCGTGTGGCGCATGGTGCCGGCGTTCACCCAGATGCAGGCGAAGATCGACCGCGTCAACCAGATCGCACGTGAGCAGCTGAGCGGCATCCGGGTCATCCGCGCATTCGTGCGGGAGCGCGAGGAGCGCGCCCGCTTCTCGACGGCGAGCGAGGACGTCATGGCGACCGGGCTGCGGGCCGGCAACCTGATGGCGATCATGTTCCCGGCCGTCATGCTCGTCATGAACGTCTCGAGCGTCGCGGTGATCTGGTTCGGCGCCTTCCAGGTGCAGGAGGCCGGTGTCGAGATCGGCACGATCTTCGCCTTCCTCAACTACCTCATGCAGATCCTGATGGGCGTCATGATGGCGACCTTCATGTTCGTCATGATCCCGCGCGCGGCCGTCTGCGCGAATCGCATCAAGCAGGTGCTCGACACCGACCCATCCGTGGCTGCTCCCGCCGATCCGGCCGCTCCTCCGGCATCCGTCGGCAGCATCGAGTTCGAGCACGTCGACTTCGCCTACCCCGGCGCCGATGACGCGGTGCTGCACGACCTGTCGTTCACTGTCGCACCGGGATCGACCACCGCCATCATCGGCTCGACCGGTGCGGGCAAGACGACCCTCGTCGGACTCATCCCACGGCTCTTCGACGTCACCGGCGGGGTCGTCCGCGTCGACGGGATCGACGTGCGCCACTACGAGCCCGACATCCTGTGGAAGCGCATCGGTCTCGTGCAGCAGCGGGCCTTCCTCTTCTCCGGCACCGTCGCGAGCAACCTCCGCTACGGCGACGACGACGCGACCGACGAGGAGCTCTGGCGCGCGCTCGAGCTCGCCCAGGGCAAGGACTTCGTCGCGGCCATGCCCGAGGGCCTCGAATCGCCCATCTCGCAGGGCGGCACCAACGTCTCCGGCGGTCAGCGTCAGCGGCTCGCGATCGCGCGGGCGCTCGCGAAGAAGCCCGGCATCTACATCTTCGACGACTCGTTCTCGGCACTGGATCTGCGGACGGATGCCGCGCTCCGCCGCGCCCTCGACACCCATCTGCCGCATGCGACCAGGGTGGTGGTGGCGCAGCGGGTGTCGACCATCCAGCACGCCGATCAGATCGTCGTGCTCGATCACGGCCGAATGGTCGGGATAGGCAGGCACGACGACCTCGTGGAGACCTGCGAGACCTACCGCGAGATCGTCGAATCGCAGCTCGCGGCGGAGGCGGCAGCATGAGCGGCGCACGCACCGAAGCGGCACCGCCGCCGCCCCGCGGGCCCCGAGGCCCGATGGGCGGGGGAGTGGGTCTGCCGGTCGCGAAGGCGCAGAACTTCGGCCCCAGCGCCAAGCGCCTGCTCCGCACGCTGCGCACCGATATGCCGCTGCTGATCCTCGCCCTCGTCTTCAGCGTCTTGAGCGTCGCCCTATCGGTCCTCGGCCCCAAGCTCCTCGGTGAGGGCACCAACATCCTGTTCGCCGGCTACGTCTCACTGCAGACGCCGGAGGGGATGACGCGGCAGCAGGTGATCGACGGCCTCATCGCCCAGGGCAACACGCAGCAGGCCGAGATGCTCTCGGCCATGGAGTTCGTCCCCGGTGCGGGCGTCGACTTCGCGGCACTCGCCCGGATCGTCGTACTCGTGCTCGCCGTCTACATCTTCGCCAGCATCTTCGGCTGGCTGCAGGCGCGCATCCTCAACGGCATCGTGCAGCGCGCGATGCACCGCCTGCGCATGCAGGTGGAGGACAAGATCCACCGCCTGCCGCTCGCGTACTTCGACCGCGTCCAGCGCGGCGAGCTGCTCAGCCGGGTCACCAACGATGTCGACAACATCGGCCAGACCATGCAGCAGACCCTCTCGCAGGTCGTGACCTCGCTGCTCACCGTCATCGGCGTGCTCGTGATGATGTTCATCATCTCGCCGCTGCTGGCCATGATCGCCCTGATCACCATTCCGCTCACGATCGTCATCACGGTGCTCGTGGCACGCCAGTCGCAGAAGATGTTCGTCGCGCAATGGAAGGCCACCGGCATCCTGAACGCGCGCGTCGAAGAGACCTTCTCTGGCCACGCCGTCGTCAAGACGTTCGGTCACCAGAAGGAAGCCGAAGCCGACTTCCTGGTCGAGAACGAGGAGGTCTACCGCGCCAGCTTCGGCGCGCAGTTCCTGTCGGGCATCATCATGCCCGCGATGATGTTCATCGGGAACCTGGTCTACGTCGCCATCGCGGTGGTCGGCGGCATCCAGGTCGCGGCGGGTCTCATGTCGATCGGCGACGTGCAGGCGTTCATCCAGTACTCCCGCCAGTTCACGCAGCCGCTGAGTCAGCTCGGCTCGATGGCGAACCTGCTGCAGTCCGGCGTCGCGAGCGCGGAGCGCGTGTTCGAGCTGCTCGACGAGGAGGAGCAGGAGCCCGACCTCGACGAGCCCGAGACGGCGCCGGAGTGGGCGAGCCACCTGGCCTTCGAGGAGGTCGACTTCCGCTACGTCGCCGACAAGCCGCTGATCCACGGGCTCAGCATCGAGGCGAACCCGGGGAGCACGGTGGCCATCGTCGGTCCGACCGGCGCGGGCAAGACGACCCTCGTGAACCTCATCATGCGCTTCTATGACGTCGACGCGGGCCGGATCGTGCTCGACGGCTTCGACACCCGGCACATGACCCGCGACGACCTCCGTTCCCGCACCGGAATGGTGCTGCAGGACACCTGGCTGTTCTCCGGCACGATCCGCGAGAACATCGCCTACGGCCGGCCCGACGCGACCGAGGACGAGATCCTCGAGGCGGCGACCGCGGCCTACGTGGATCGCTTCGTGCACGCGCTGCCCGACGGCTATGACACTCAACTCGACGACGAAGCCACCAACCTGAGCGTCGGCGAGCGGCAGCTGATCACGATCGCACGCGCCTTCCTGGCCGACCCGCGCATCCTGATCCTCGACGAGGCGACCTCGTCGGTGGACACCCGCACCGAGCTGCTCATCCAGCGCGCGATGTCGCGCCTGCGGGCCGACCGGACCGCCTTCGTGATCGCGCACCGGCTCTCCACGATCCGGGATGCCGATCTCATCCTCGTCATGGAGGACGGCGCGATCGTCGAGCAGGGATCGCACGACGAGCTCCTTCGCTCGCGCGGCGCGTACTTCCGGCTCTACAATGCGCAGTTCGAGGCCGCCATCGACGCRGAGTCCACTCCGGCAGACCCCGGTCTGCAGGCCGTGGGCACAAGCGGGGGCGCAGGCGGCGAGCGGTCGGCGGATACCGAGACGCCCTGAAACGGTCCACTAGGATGTGAGCACGCCGCCGACTGACGTGTCCACGGCCCATCGCACCGGTTCACGGGAGGACAGGGTCGTGCCCGAAGCATCCACGCAGACGCGGTCTGTTCCGTACGCCCACGGGACCATCGAGCTCACCTGGGCGGCGACGACCCATACCGGGCGGCGCCGGGAGATCAACCAGGACTCGATGCTGACCGCGTACCCGCTGTTCGTGGTCGCCGATGGCATGGGCGGTCACCTCGGCGGCGAGATCGCGAGCGCTCGCACGATCGAGCGGCTGCGCGGTGTCGTCGAGGCGGGGACGGTCACCCCGAAGGCGATCGAGAAGGGGCTCCTGCGTGCGGTCAAGGACATCGCCGCCCACCCGGAGACCACGGACGAGGCCACCGGCACGACGCTGACCGGCGTGTACCTCGATGTGTCCGGCGACCAGGTGCACTGGGTGACCCTCAATATCGGCGACTCGCGCGTGTACCTCTCGCGGGATGGCGTCATCGCGCAGATCACGACCGACCACTCGGTCGTGCAGGAGCTGGTCGCCGCCGGGAGGCTGAGCCCCGAAGAGGCCGAGAACCACCCCTACGGCAACGTCATCACCCGGGCGGTCGGTCCGAGTGACAGCGTGACCCCCGACTACGTGCGCCTCGATGTCACAGACGGCGATCGCTTCGTGATCTGCTCGGACGGACTCACGAAGGAGCTCACCGACTACGGGATCCAGCACTTCCTCACGGAGAACCCCGATCCTTCCGACGCCATCGAGGCGATGCTCGAAGCCGCTCTCGAGAACGGCGGTCGCGACAACATCACGATCATCGTGCTCGATGTCGCCCTGCAGGGTGAAGGCGCTCCTCCCCAGGACTGACCGGCACCCGCCGCCGCACGACATCCGCTCAGGCGGCCGGTCGCGGCCCGCCGGCTGGTGAAGTGGACGGATGTCCCCGCAGCCCTCGCCGCTCAGCGCGCTCGATCCGGTGGCTCCGGTCGAGGAGCCGCTCACCCTKCCACAGCCCTGGACCCCGCCCGGGCGGGCTCCCCTTCCCGTGGTCGCAGCCGTGGTTCCCCTGATCGCAGCGGTCGCACTGTGGCTGGTCACCGGGTCGGTGCTTTCCTTGTGGCTCGGGCTTCTCGGGCCGCTGATCGCGGTGGCGACCCGCCTCGATGC
>NZ_JBFUFC010000213.1:0-6375 GCF_056403635.1 Microbacterium sp. P2_F9
AGCGGCGAAGGCGCGGATGTCCTTCGGGAGGCAGCCACCTCCGAACCCGATTCCGGCGCCGAGAAATCGGCGACCGATCCGCGCATCGTGCCCGATCGCGTCCGCGAGCAGGGTCACATCGGCGCCGGTGACCTCGGCGATCTCGGCCATCGCGTTGATGAATGAGATCTTCGTGGCGAGGAACGCGTTCGCTGCAACCTTGACGAGCTCGGCGGTCGCGTAATCGGTGACGATGAAGGGCGTCTGCTTCGCGACGGCGGGGTGGTAGACGCGTCGCAGGATGTCGGCGGCCCGATCGCCCTCGTCCCCACTTGGCACGCCGGCGACGAGCCGATCCGGATCGATCGTGTCTTGCACCGCCCACCCTTCCCGCAGGAACTCGGGGTTCCATACGAGCGTGGCGCCCGTGAGGGTCACCCGCTCTGCGAGGTCGGCCGCGGTGCCTACGGGCACGGTCGACTTGCCGGCGACGATGTCACCCGGCCGAAGGAACGGCACCAGCCCGTCGATCGCGGCGTTGACGTAGGTGAGGTCGGCCGCGTAGCCGTCCTTCTGCTGTGGAGTGCCGACACCCACGAAGTGCACGTCGGCACCGTGGGCCTCGGCCATCTCAGTTGTGAACCGCAGACGCCCCGACGCGATCCCTTCAGCGAGGATCTCAGGCAGACCGGGTTCGAAGAACGGCGCCTCACCCCGGGTGAGCATCGCGATCTTCCGCTCGTCGACGTCGATGCCGACGACGTCGTGGCCGATCGAAGCCATCGCGGCCGCGTGAACGGCCCCCAGGTATCCGCAACCGATGACGGAGAGACGCATGTGGCTCCTTGAGCTTGAGCATGAGGTGTTAGGCCGGCAGTCATCGGCGGCGGGACTTCCATTACTAGCAGAGCAATGTTTCTCGAAAAGGTCGCAGAAGTCGTGCTCGCCGACACAGAGCGTCTGGCGTCACGATCGCAGATACGAAGCGAGCGACTTCTCCACGTCCTTGACCTTGAAGCCGGAGGCCTCGATCTTGCCGAGGTCGAGCAGGCTGTTGCGCGGGCGGGGTGCAACTGCCGAGGTCGCCGATGCGAAGTACTCCGCTGTGGTCACGCCGGTGACCCTCTCCGAGTCGTGGCCGGTGAGCTCGAACACGCGTCGCGCGATGTCTGCCCACGTGGTCGGTTGCCCGGCACCGGTGAGGTTGTACGTCCCGTAGGCAGGTCGCGTCTCGAGCAGGTGACGGATGCCGCGGGCGAGGTCGGTGGTGAACGTGAGGCGTCCCGTCTGGTCGTCGACCACTCGGGGATCGACCCCGCGTTCGGCCAGCGAAGCCATCGTGCGGACGAAGTTGTGCCCCTCGCCGATGACCCACGATGTGCGGATCACGTAGTGGCGCGGCGCGGTCGCGGCTGCGGCGTCGCCGGATGCCTTGGTCTGCCCGTATACGCCGACTGGGCAGATGACGTCGGTCTCGCGGTAGGCCCCGTCGAGCGCTCCGTCGAAGACGTAGTCGCTCGAGACATGAATGAGGGTGATCCCGTTCGCTGTTGCGATGGCTGCGAGTGTAGCGACCGCGGTGGAGTTCGCAGCCCAGCAATCCCGGCGGCCATCCGGCGTCTCGGCGGTGTCGACTGCCGTATACGCAGAGGCGTTGACGATCGTCTCGTAGTCGCGCCAGCGGCGAGCCGAAGGCAGCGACGGCGCGGTGATGTCTAGGTCGGCACGCGAGGCGTACTCGATGTGCGACGCAACGCCGAACTCAGCCCGCAGTGCGAGTCCGAGCTGCCCGTTCGCTCCGACGACCAGGGTCTTGCGTGGCGGGACGGGGATGACCTCGTTGAGCCGTGGATGAGCGAGATCCTTCGGAGAGATCTCGACGTCCGCCAGTGGAATGGGCCACTGGATCGCGGCGGTCTCATCACCCAGGTTGAGGAAGGAGTACGCGGCGTCGGGCGACCAGTGGTCGTTCACGAGGTAGGTGTACGCCGTATCGGGTTCGAGGGTCTGATACGAATTGCCCACGCCGCGCGGAACGAAGATCGCGCGTGACGGGTCGAGCTCGGTGGTGTAGACGGCTCCGAAGCTCGGCCCTTCGCGGAGGTCCACCCAGGCGCCGAAGATCCGACCGGTGGCGACCGACACCCACTTGTCCCACGGTTCAGCGTGGATCCCGCGGGTCGTCCCGGCCTGGTCATTGAACGAGATGTTGTTCTGCACCGGACCGAAGTCGGGCAGCCCGAAGGCGAGCATCTTCTCGCGCTGCCAGTTCTCCTTGAACCAGCCGCGGCTGTCGCCGTGCACCGGCAGATCGAAGACCACCAGCCCAGGAATGGGTGTTTCCGCGCGCGCCAAAGCCTTGCCGAACTCCGTCACGGCTACTGGCCCTTCGTGGCGTAGAACGCTTCGACGCCGTCTTTCGACGGCGCCCACCACGACTCGTTGTCCTGATACCACCGGATCGTCGCCGCCAGTCCGGCCTCGAAATCTCCATAGGTCGGAGCCCACCCGAGCTCGGAACGAAGTTTGGTGGAGTCGATGGCGTACCGCATGTCGTGCCCCGCCCGGTCGGTCACGTGGTCGTACGCGTCCGCGGGCTGGCCCATGAGCGTGAGGATCAGCTCAACGACGTCCTTGTTGTTCTTCTCGCCGTCGGCGCCGATCAGGTAGGTCTCACCGATCTGGCCCTTGTCGAGGATGGTGAGCACGGCGGAGGAGTGATCGTCGGCGTGGATCCAGTCGCGCACGTTCTCGCCGGCGCCATACAGCTTCGGACGGATGCCGCGGACGACGTTCGTGATCTGACGGGGGATGAACTTCTCGACGTGCTGGTACGGGCCGTAATTGTTCGAGCAGTTACTGATGGTCGCCCGCACGCCGAAGGAGCGCACCCACGCCCGCACGAGCAGATCCGACCCTGCCTTGGTGGACGAATACGGCGACGAGGKGTTGTACGGCGTGCTCTCGGTGAACCGGGCAGGGTCGTCGAGTTCGAGATCGCCATACACCTCGTCGGTGGAGATGTGATGCAGGCGGCGGTCATGCTTGCGTGCCGCTTCGAGCAGCGTGTAGGTGCCGACAACGTTGGTTTCCAGGAACGGACGCGGGTCGTGCAGCGAGTTGTCGTTGTGCGATTCCGCGGCGTAATGCACGACCGCATCCACGTTGCCGAACAGTTCGTCGACGAGGGGCGCGTCGGTGATGTCTCCCTGCACGAACGTGAGCCGGTCTGCCGGGAGCCCGAGCAGCGAAGCCACATTCCCCGCATAAGTGAGCGCATCGAGCACTGTGACGTGGTGGTCGGTGTGCTCAATGACGTGGTGTACGAAGTTCGAGCCGATGAATCCGGCGCCGCCGGTGACCAAGAGTTTGCCCATCAGATGCCCCTCTCCAGGGTGTCGAGCAGGTATTTTCCGTACCCAGATTTCACGAGCTTCTCCGCCCGAATGCGCAGTTCGTCATCCGTGAGGAACCCCTGCCGCCAGCCGATCTCTTCGGGAGCGCCGATCCGCAATCCCGTGCGTCGCTCGATCGTGCGTACGTAATCGCCGGCGTCCGTCATCTGATCGAAGGTCCCGGTGTCGAGCCACGCGGTGCCACGGGGGAGCACCTCGACCTGCAGCTTCCCGCGGTCCAGGTACGCCCGGTTGACGTCCGTGATCTCGTACTCCCCACGCGGGCTCGGAGCCAGGCTGCGGGCGATATCGACCACATCGTTGTCGTAGAAGTACAGGCCGGGAACCGCGTAGTTGCTCTTCGGTACATCCGGCTTCTCTTCGAGTGAGATCGCGCGCCCGGCGTCGTCGAACTCGACGACGCCGTAGGCGGATGGCTCGGCGACCCAGTACGCGAAGATCGCCCCGCCGTCCACATCGGCGTAGCGCTTCAGCTGCGTCCCCAATCCGGGGCCGTAGAGCAGGTTGTCGCCGAGCACGAGCGCGACCTTCTCGTCGCCGATGAAGTCGGCGCCGATCGTGAACGCCTGAGCGAGCCCATCCGGCGACGGCTGCCGCGCAAAGGTCAGGTTCACTCCGAACTGTGATCCATCACCAAGCAGTCGCTCGAATTGCTCCGCGTCGTGCGGGGTCGTGATGATCAAAATGTCTCGGATGCCTGCGAGCATCAGCGTCGACAGCGGGTAGTAAACCATCGGCTTGTCGTACACCGGTATCAGCTGCTTCGAGATGCCCAAGGTGATCGGGTGCAGGCGCGTGCCCGACCCGCCGGCGAGGATGATGCCTTTCACGATCTTCTTCTCCTTGCGTAGGCGAGGACGGGAGTCAAGGCGCGTCCTTCCTGTTGGTCAGGTTGGTGGTGAGTCGCCGAACGAACCGATAGTCGGTGCGCCGCCAGCCGAGAAAGTTCGACATGGGGAGGCCGAAGAAGATACGCAGCCAGACCAGGTTCAATAGACCGGCAATCGCATTTCCGAGCAGTAGGGCGATTGAAGCCCCCACACTCCCAAGGCTCGGAACGAGCCAGAAAATGGCTCCGACATTCACCACTAGCGCGATCGTGAGCGAGAGGCTTCGGAGGCCCGGTCGCCCACGCGCCTTAAGCCCGGAACCTGCGACAGATCCGGGGTTGCCGATTACGGTCGCCGCCAGGAGTATCCACAGCGAGGGTAGCGCCGCGCCAAAGCCCGCACCGAACAGGACCGGCAGCGCCCAGATCGACATAGCGCCCACGACGACGGAGAGGATCAACGTGATTGTGGTCGATATTCGGGTTGCGCTGGCCAGCCGCTCCGCGTCTTCGCTGCGAGACTCCCGGGCGAAGATCACCCCAGCCACGGCTGCGTTGAAGATGAGCGTTACCTCTGCGATCGTTTGAGCGACGGCGAACAGCCCCAACTCGGTTGGTGTGGAGAGCGGCACCATGAGGGTCTGAGTGAGTCTGGTGAGGAGGATGCCGGTGAGTGAACCCACCCATACGCGGGCACTGTATGAGACAAGGGTGCTCAGACCCATCTCTCCTGAGCCGGGTGACACCGACGACCGCCGTGCGCTCCAGGGCAGAGCCGCGTAGACCACGATCCCGCAGAAGGTTGTGATCACGATGACGGCGGCGCTATTCGTGAGAGTCAGCGCGTCAGCTAGCGCGAGTCCCACTATTGCCACTAGGCGGCACCCCGAGCCGACCAGCTTCTCCATAGTGATGAGCGTCCAGTCCTCATAACCCATTGCGATCCCTCGCAACGCGGCAAGGATCAATGAGGGTGCGACCGCGAGTCCGGCTAGAGCGATGAGCCTCGCTAGCTCCGGGTCGCCGCCGCTGAGGACGGGTGCCAGCAGAAACAGCCCTGCGCTCGAGGCAATCCCAACGATGCCAAGTGCCAGCATCGCTATCGCGGCTATGAGCTGAATCCGCTTTCCGCGGCGTGCGGTGAGGTAGGTCAGGGCGTCAGGTATGCCAAGCGTGGCAATGTTGACGACGAGGAGCAGTGGGGCCGTGATCGCTGCGAGCTCGCCGCGGCCCGCTACTCCGAGACTCTGCGCCAGAATGGGTGCGGTCAGGAGCCCGACAATCGGCGGCAGCGCATTCCCCAACGAAGCCATCGCAACGCTGGAGACCACCGTAGGCGAAGTCTGCGAACGGGATTCGCTCTTGCGGAGACTCAAGACTTGCTCCTCGTCGGTTCCACAGGATCGAACGCTTCATCGGTTTCATTGACGAGCGCAACCAGATCATCGGGATCGTAAGTGGAGCGAACCTGATCATCATTTCCGGACCCGGAAACGTTCTCGATCCACAGCCCGCCGCTTCGCGTGCCTCGCAACGGGACTAGCTCGTACGCCTTCTGGGTTTGCCTGATGCGGTGGCCTCCACGAATGGCTTGCACGTGGAGCCAGATGTCGTCCGCTCTCGCGCACGTCGCCTCGAAACCACGACCTGCCTCGCGCAGTCGGTTGACCATCGCCGGGGGATATAGGGTTCCACCGACCCCCGTCGCGAAGTTGCGAATCGACCGCGATCCTGGGGCTGCGGGTTCCCATGACGCGTACGGTCCGATGCGGCCGCCGTCCAGGACGATCCTGCGACAGCGATGGCCCACCACGTCATCAGGAGAACTCTTATGGGTCTCCACAAGAGTCAGAAGCCAAGAACTCGGATACAGAACGTCGTCGTCGGCCGTGACCAGTGATTCGGTGTGCAGGCTTTGGCTCGAGGCATAGGGGAAGTACTTCTTGTGCGGTCCGAAGTCCTCTGTAGGAAGCACCTCCAGTCCGCGATCGATGAGCCGCTTGATGCCAGGGGTTAGGTCCGACAGTTGGCCTGGTTCGTCCAGCCACAGGATCAGCCGGGACGGACGCAGCCGGCCGCGCGCGATGCTCTCAATTGTGAGATGGACGGAGGCTGTCCGTCGTCCGAAACTCGTGAGGCTCACAACGGCGC
>NZ_JBFUFC010000214.1:0-6345 GCF_056403635.1 Microbacterium sp. P2_F9
CGCCTTCGCCGCTCGCGCCGAAGAACTCGGGCGCGGCGAATCGGTGGGTTTCTTGCGTGAGGTCGATGCCATCAACCTCCGCCGACGAGACCGAGCCGCACAGCTGGTAGTCGAGGCCTTCGACGGTGACGTCTTCCAGAAGCGCATCACGGTTCTCGGCGCCGCGTTCAAGCCGCACAGCGACGACATCCGCGACTCACCCGCACTCGACGTTGCTGTGCGACTGCACGGTCTGGGTGCCTACGTCACCGTGACCGATCCGGCAGCGATCGCGAATGCCTCAAGAGTTCACCCTCAGCTCAGCTACGTCGAAGACCGTGACGAGGCTCTTCGTGGTGCCGACGCGGTCATCGTCGTCACCGAGTGGGACGAGTACCGGCGCGAACTCGACCCGGTCTACGCGGCATCACTGACAGCTGGGCGCATCGTCGTCGATGGGCGCAATTGCCTCGACGCCGCAGCGTGGCGCCGGGCCGGCTGGACCTACTACGGGATGGGGCGACCATAACCATCAGTTGCCGGATTTCGCGTGGCTGTAGAGATAGGTAGAAATGGCGGATGCTCACTCCGTGGAGCTGCGGCTCGGTGAGGCGGTCGAGCTGGCGACCGCCTGGGTTGCCCACATGGCCCGAGCCCGCGGCATCCGCGTCCTGGTGATCAAAGGCGCTGCCTTGAGTCGTCAGGGTCTGAGAGAACCACACGTGTCGGGTGATGTCGATGTGCTTGTCGACCCGGGCGGTTTCGATGAGCTATGCGGGGCGATCGCTCAGGGGGGATGGACTGCTCGCGACCAGACGCTGGTCGGAGCCGTCTGGAGTGCTCACTCGGTCAGCTACACCGCCCCCGATTGGCCGTGCGACATCGACGTGCATCGCTTCTATCCGGGACTTCTCACCGATGAACAGCAGGCGTTCGATGCGCTATGGCGCGGTCGCACGCAGCTGCTGTTTGCGGATCAGCCCGTCGAGGTGCCGAGCCGGGCAGGCAATGCAGTGCTGCTCGCGCTTCATTCCCTTCGCGACGGACTCTCTCAGCCTCGGCACCGCGACGAACTGGAGGGACTTCTCGCGGTGCGGTTCACCGATCGAGAGTTGACGGAGATCGTGGAAGTCGCGGATACCGCTGGGGCCCTCGGCACGCTCGCCGACGTCCTCCCACGACTAGGCGTTCGCCCGGACGCTATCCCGCCGGAGGTGGAGTCCGAGGAACTTCGCGCCTGGCGAGCGCGAGTCGATGCTGATTCGCGAGGGGCCTTCTTCTGGCTGGTATTGCTGCGACGAACGCCTTGGCCGAGAAAGGCGAGCGTCCTGCTGCAGTCCGTGTGGCCGACACGTAGAGACCTCCTCCTGGCGCACCCGGGGATGCCGGACACCGCACGAGCGCGAACTCGTGCGCGCCTCGGTCGGATCCCGGCGGGCCTCCGAGGGCTGCCAGCAGCACTCCATGCCCTGACCCGCAGAAGGTGATGCAAGCGGGTCGCTGCAGTCGCATGCCGCGTCGATGATCAGGTGTCGTCGCGTCGGCGCTGCCGCCACCACTCCAGAAACACGACGATCAGAAGTCCGATGCACGCGCCCGTGAGGTTCGCGACGATGTCCATGACGCTCGGAACACGTCTCGCAAGCACCACGGCCTGAAGCGACTCGATGGCCACGCTCGTGACAAGCGCGATCGGCAGGATCAGGTAGCGATGCGTCAGGATGAGCGCGAGCAAAACCCCGAGCGGCACGAACAGCAGGATGTTCGCGCCGAATTCGATCCGCGCGTAGGTCGCCCACGGAATCACATGGGTTAGCCCGCGTAGGAACGATCCGGCCGGGGCGTCGACGCGCGACGGCCAGAACCCGATCAGGGCGAGGACGGCGGTGTAAACGATGAGGGTCGTGCGGGCCACCTGCCTGGTGCGGACCTCGGCGCGGGGCGCGGGCGACGCGGTCTGGCGCTCCACAGGCCCGGCGCGCTCCACCGACGGGGCCGCCGAGCGGGAAGGAGACTGCGTCGGCGAGATGCCAAGTTCATCGAGGGCAGCATCGAGAGGATCTTGATGTGTAACCGGGTGGATGGCGCCGCCCGACGCAGGCATCGACGCGGGAAGGGGCGGCCTCGGCGGAACATCGACGCGCTGACGAGGGGCGTCCGCATGCTCGTCGGGCGCGAGCGGATTCATTCTGGCCTCCCGTTTCGGGCGCCGCGACGATGCCGCGCGTTTCAGGCGAGCATACCGAGAGGCACACGGGGCAATGCGTGACGGCGCCACCCAGGCGCTGAGTTACAGGCAGGTAAATCCTCAGCCCGCGCGGTGAGGATCACGCAACGCAACTGTTACGTTTGAACTGTCAGCGACGCATCTCCTGCGTCGCTGTTCCCATGCTCCGCACACGCTCCATGCCACACGCACCCACGGTCGTCCGACCGGGTGTCGCAGCCGAATCCCTGGGGGAATTCATGTTCGAAGCCACATCTGATCTCGATGGCGCCTCTAACGGCGCCGACCGCAGTCCCGGCCTCAGCCGCCGCCAGCTCGTCAAGGCCGGAGCATGGGCAGCACCCGTCGTCGTCCTCGCGACGGCTGTTCCGGCTGCCGCGACCTCGCTCGGGCGAGTGACTGTCGTTGCCGGGTCCGCCATCGCGGAGTCGGTGGACGGCGGTAGCGGCAAGTGGTTGCTGACGGTCAAGTTCAACTCCACCTTCACGAGCCCGAAGACGCTCTCGCGGACGACCTACACCTTCACGTTGAATGGAGTCACCACGACGGGCAAATTCGTCAGCGGCAATAACGGGAACCCGACGATCCTGCTGCCGGCTTCCGCAGCCGCCGCCTCCCGCCCGCTGGGCATCGTTGATTCAGTCGTCTCTGGCACCTTGGTCACGATCACGTACTCGGTGCCGACCGGAGTGGGACCAAACACGCAGCCCGTCGTCGTCGAGGTCAAGATCCCCTGAGCCTGCGACGGAACAAGTGCAGGTGGGCGGAGATCGACTTCGCTAAGCAAACGAGCAGGGAGTAGCCATGGAGTTGCGTGACTATCTGCGCATACTTCGTGCGCACTGGCTCGGCATCGTACTGTTCACGCTGCTGGGGATAGGTGCCGCCGCCGGGTGGAGCGCCATGCAGCCCCGCGTGTACACCGCGACGACGAGCGGCTATGTGAACGCCACGGGCGGCTCCGGTGACCCCGGCTCGCGCCTCGTTGGCAATCAGCTCGCGCAGAGTGTCGTGAAGTCCTACATCGACATCGGCGCTTGGCGATCCGTCGCCGAGTACGCTATCGACGACCTGGGGCTCGAGACGACTCCCGAGGCCCTGGTCGGGCGGGTCGGCGTAACGAATCCGCTCGACACGGTCATCATCCGGGTTTCGGCCAATGCCTCGTCACCGRAGGAGGCGCGCGACCTCGCGGAGTCGTGGGTGCGCGGCATGCAGAGTGAAATCGACGCCCTCGAAGACATCGGAGCCGGGGAAACAGGCGCGGTCACCCTCGTGGCCGGCGACTCCGCGCGCCTGCCCACTGCTCCCTCGTCGCCGAACACGAGGCTCAACCTGATCCTCGGGGCCCTGATCGGTCTGGCGCTCGGAATAGGGTACGCAGTCCTCCGGCACGTGCTCGACCAGCGGGTGCGGCATCCGCGCGATATCGAGCGCGAGACCGGTGTCTCGGTCATCGGCACCCTGCCCGAGTCGAAAGACCTCGTCAACGAGCGAAAGGTGCTCACGTTCAGCGGGCGCGCGGATTCCGCGACCCCTGTGGCCGAGGCCACTCGCGAGCTGCGCACGAACCTCCGCTTCGTCGACATCGACAACCCTCCGCGCGCGATCGTCGTGACAAGCCCGATTCCTGGCGATGGCAAGTCGACGATCGCCGCCAACCTCGCCATGAGCCTCGCCGCGGCCGGCGAGAACGTCGTGCTGATCGACGCCGACCTGCGCCGCCCGATGGTCGCCGACCTCTTCGGGCTGCCCGCCGGCGGCGGGCTGACCGATGTGCTCACCGACCGCGCAGAGATCACCGATGTGATGCACACCATGGGCGCTTCGGGAAAGCTGCTGGTCATCACGGCCGGCAAGATCCCGCCGAACCCCAGCGAGGTGCTCGGCTCACAGCGCATGCGCGAGCTGATCGCCAACCTGTCGAAGCACGCCTACGTCATCATCGACAGTCCCCCATTGCTGCCGGTCACTGATGCCGCCATCCTTGCGACCAGCGCCGACGGCGCGATCGTCGTGGTGTCAGCCGGCAAGACCACCTACGACATGATGAACAAGGCGCTCCTCAACCTCGAGAAGGTCAGCGCCCGCGCGCTCGGGGTCGTGCTCAACAAGTTGCCCCGCCGCGGCAACAGCGCCTACTACGGCTACCAGTACCAGGGCGACTACAGCCCGCAGGCGCCTCAACCGCAGAAGGCCCCCACCGCCCCGACTCRCTGACCTCACCGGTTGGCGCCGATCGCGCATCACATGACCCAGAACCCCCTCCCCCGCCCCGCCCGCATCGCCGGCACCGTCGTCGTCGCGGCGCTCGCGGGGGGCATGGTGCTCGCGATCCTGGCCGTCGCCTGGATCGGCGTGCGCGGCGCCCTCGCAGCCGACCATCTCCTCACGGCACGCGGCCAGGCTCAGCAGGTGGTCGAGAAGATCAGCGACCCGGCGGCCGTCGCCGACACGATCGCCGCGGTCGCCGATGAGACCGCTGCCGCCCGGTCGCTCACGAGCGACGTGGTGTGGCGGGCCGCCGAGCTGGTCCCCTGGCTCGGTCCGCAGCTCTCCGCCGTCTCGACGCTGGCGGCCGCCGCCGACGACGTCGCCGGCAAAGCGCTCACACCGCTGTCGGAGGTCGCCTCCACCCTCACTCCCGCCGCGATGAAGCCACAGGACKGTCGCATCGAGCTGTCGGGCTTCATTGCGGTGCAAGATGCGGCGGCCGCGGCATCCTCCGGCATCACCGGTGCCGCCGACTCCGTCACCCAGATCAACGAGGCCGCGCTCGTCGCCCCCCTGCGTGACGTCGTCGCCKAAGTGAGCAAGACCCTCGACCAGGCCGAAGCCGCGACGGATGCCCTGACCCGGGCATCCGTCCTGCTGCCTGCAATGCTCGGCGCCGACGGACSCCGCAATTACCTCGTGCTGTTCCAGAACAACGCGGAATGGCGGTCTCTCGGCGGGATCGCGGGTGCGATGGTCTTGATCCACACGGATGGCGGTTCCATTCAGCTCGTCACGACCGATGCCGGTAGTGACTTCGCAGACACCGACGCCTCGGTGCTGCCCCTCTCCGACGAGATGGCGGCCATCTACGGCCAGCGACCGGGGCAGTGGATGCAGAATGCCACGCAAGCGCCAGACTTCTCGGTCGCCGCAGCCCTCGCGCGCGAGCACTGGGCGCGGAAGCACGGAGTGCAGGTCGACGGGGTGATCGCCACTGATCCCGTCGCGCTCGCATACATCCTGGCCGCGACCGGCCCCGTCACACTGCCGAGCGGTGACACCGTCACATCAGAGAACGCCGTGCAGCTCCTGTTGAACGAGGTCTACCTTCGCTACACCGACACGACAGAGCAGGACCGGCTCTTCGCTGACACGAGCACGTCGATCTTCACCGCCTTGACCGATGGCCGCGCCAACCCGGCGGCCCTGCTCACCGCGCTGGGGAAGGCCGGAGACGAACGGCGCCTGCTGCTGTGGAGCGCGCACCCCGAAGACCAGCAGGTGCTTGCCGAGACGACGCTCGCCGGCGGGCTACCCGTCACCGATGCCAAGACGTCAGCGTTCGGCGTCTATCTGAACGACGGCACCGGCGCGAAGATGGACTACTACCAGACGGCAGAGTCGACCGTCGCGTGGGATCAGTGCACGCTGGACAGCCGCGGCCTGGCCAGTGGTGACGCGACGCTCACTGTCACACTCACGAACAATGCACCCGCCGATGCGGCGAACCTGCCCGACTATCTCACCGCGGCCGGCTGGTACGGGGTTCCCCCCGGGAGCATCCGCACGGTGGGCTATCTCTACGTCCCCGAGGGATTCGAGCTCGTCGACGCGCAGATCACCGGCGGCAAGGGCTTCGGCGGCGGGATGCACGACGGGCGACTCGTGTTGAGCTACGAAACGACTCTCGCGCCCGGCGAGTCGGCGACGGCGACCATCGTCGCCCGCACGACCTCGCCGAGCGGTGCGAACCTCGTCGCATGGGCGACGCCGACAGTTAACGCAGACGTAACGCGCGAAGTTGCCCCGTGCCTGTGAGTATCCCTATGCTCAGGTTCAAGGCACCGTCGCTTCGGATCTCACGATCCGAACACGATGCCTTTTGCATGACCGCACCAGGGCACTTCCGTTCCATCCGAACC
>NZ_JBFUFC010000215.1:0-6319 GCF_056403635.1 Microbacterium sp. P2_F9
GAACGATACCGGTGCGGAGAGCACGTAGCCCTCT
Source organism: Microbacterium sp. P2_F9 (assembly GCF_056403635.1). Lineage (NCBI taxonomy): Bacteria > Bacillati > Actinomycetota > Actinomycetes > Micrococcales > Microbacteriaceae > Microbacterium > Microbacterium sp. P2_F9. The sequence goes on from NZ_JBFUFC010000215.1 coordinate 35, forward strand.
GCAGCCACGGCGGTGTAGGTCGTGGTGCCGTTGCCATTGGACACCGCGGTCCAGCTCACACCGACGACGTCGGTGAACGTCAGCGTGCCGGCGGCGTCACACGTCGGGGGCGTGTAGCTCCACAGCGGCGTGACCTCATCCGGCCCATCTGCGGGCGGACAATCGTTGACCGAGGGCTCGTTGTTCTGGCCCTCACCCTTGTCCGGGTCCCAGGCGATCACCGCGGAACGACCCTGCGCGTCCGCGAACAGCGGCGAGGGGATCGTCATCCCGTCCCAGTTCTTGATCGAGTTGACGCTGACCGAGATGGGATTGTTGCCCGTCTGCAGCCGCTCATCGACGCCGGGCTTGCCGACGTATTTGCAGACGAAGACCCACTTCTCGTCGGGCTGCGGGTCGGCCTGCACGGCGACCGACGCGGGTGCGGCGGGTGCGGCGACCGGCTCTCCAGCCGGTGCTTCCTCGACGGGAGCTGCGACGTCCGGCGCGGCCTCTGTCGTTCCCGGGTTCTCCGCCGGAGCGGTGACCGTTTCCTGCGGTGGCGCGGCTTCTTCGACGACGGCCTCGGCCGCCGCGTTAACTTCTACGGCCCCGTCGGGCGGCGCGACCTCGTCAGCATAGGCACCCATCGATGCCATCGGCGCGAGGATCAGCGCGGCGGCAAGCGTCACGCTCGCCAGCGGCTTCCAACTGTTCATTCGATACCCCTCCCAGAGCTGCAGCGCCCTCTGCGGGCCGGCTGCTTGACAGATCCTCGGCGGTCGAATCCGCCGAGAGAGTCGTCGGCGCTGTGCCGACGACGGAAGGCCTCGGGCGAGCGGAGCCAGCCCAGCGCCAGAACGACTCTGGGCGTGGGCATGCGATGGGACTGCGGTGCGGCTCGAGCGACAGCGAGGTGCGTCGCAAGCGCGTCAGTCGTCGAGTGTGCTCGTCATGCTTCTCCCCCCAGCCCGGCATCCTTGCGGGTCTGACCTGAATCTAAGTCGGTCGCACGGCGCGTCCGAGGGGCTTGCGAAGATCGGCTGGATTCGGCTATGCGCGATTCGGCCTGCGTGATCGCTCCGGAGTCGAGGAGGGTCTTCGCCTTGGCGATCTCGTCGACCGCAGAAGTGGGCGCGGCGACCGATTGGATGTTTGCCTCGTTCTGGGCGGCTGCGGCCTGGGGAACCAGGATCAGAAACCGTGAGCGTATCGCGAAGGCGGTGGCATCCATCCCGATGCGGTTCGGCGCGCACTCCGATGGCTGCGTCACGTGCTGTGATGGATCATGACCGCGCCCGAGAACGCCCTCTCACTCACGATCGTCGGAACCCCCGACTTCGGCAGCGAAGTGCTGAAGTCGCTGCACCGCATCACGGGGCGCTCCACGGGCGAATTGCGGCGCGCGATCCGCGGTGGCGAGCCGGTCTACGCCGCGACCCTGTTCGGCAACGACCACATCCGGGTCGTGCCCCGACTCGAGCAGACCGCCGACTACCTCGACGGTCTGGACGTCCCGTTCACGGTTCAGGAATGGATCAATGGTGAGCGACACGAGATCTCGATCGAAGTCATGCGACAGATCGTCGAATCGGGACCCGGCGAGGACAGCTGACGTCCAGGGCTATCCCAGCGCGTGGGGCCCCAGCATCCGTGCGATCGTCTCGCGGATGTCGGGAACGGCGTCGACGAGGCGCTCCAGCGGGCAGCGGAAGGTGACGGCGCTGACGCTGATGGCGCCGGAGGGGGTGGCGGAGCCGTCGAGGTGGATCGGGATGGCGACGCAGTTGACGCCGATCTCGTTCTCCTGGTTGTCGATGCCGAAGCCGCGCAGTCGGGTCTTCGAGAACTCTGCGAGAAGTGCCTCGGCGGTGACCAGGGTGTTCGGCGTCTTCTGGTCCAGCGGAAACTCACCGAACCAGTCGATGACCTGATCGAGACCGAGAAGCCGAGTACTCAGAAGCGCCTTGCCGACAGCTGTCCGGTGCGCCGGATTGCGACCGCCGACCACTGAGGTGAGGCGGACGGCGCCCTGCGGGGGATCCATCTTGGCCCGGTAGACGATGTCCTTGCCGGAGAGGACGGCGTAGTGGATCGTCTCGCCATACTGGGCGGCGAGCTGCTCGAGCAGCGGCTGGATGCGGGCGTTCTCGGGCCGTCCGTCGAGATTGCGGAAGGCGAGCCTCAGGTATTCGTCGCCGAGGATGTAAACGCCGCGCCCGGTCATGTCGGCGAGCCCTGCCCGACGCAGCGTTGCCAGGGCGCGGTGGACGGTCGGCTTCGAGCTGCGGAGGATGCCGGCGAGCTCGTCGAGGGTGACGCCGAGCGGGTGGTCGGCGAGTTCGGTGAGCACGGCGATGACGCGGTCGGCCCCGACCAGCTTCTCCTCCGGCAGAAGGCGGCCGTCGCTTGGGGAATTCGGCTCGGTCATCGTCGCATCCCTTTCGGACTAGCCGCCCAGGCGCGGGTCGACATGCACCTTGGGGCCAGGCCCCGCATCGGCGCCCCGACGCCCCTCGAGTCGCGCAGGCACGTCTTCGAGCGAGACCACTTCGCTGACGATCGAGTCGGGGATCACGGATCCGTCGGCGAAGTGCTCGATGGCCCCGGCGAGGCCGGGGGAGGCGGACAGGATGCCGACCGCCGTGATGTCCTTCAGCGCGACATCGCGCGTGTCGACGAGACTCGGGGTGGATGAGAGCCCGATGTAGACGACGCGCCCGGCAGGCTTCGCGAGCCGCACCGACAGGGCCGGCATCGTCTCGTTGCTGGTGGCTTCGATGACGGCGTCGAACTGATCGGATGCCGCGGCCGCAAGTTCCTCGAGCTGCCAGGTGTGCGGCACCCCCAGCGAACGGGCCAGGGCCAGCGAGCCCTCGCGCACCCCACCGACATGCACCTCCGCGCCGGCCGCGAGCGCGAACTGCGCCGCGAGCAGGCCGATGGTGCCCGATCCGAGGACGAGCACCTTCTGTCCCGGCGTGATGTTCGCCGCCCGAACGGCGCGCAGCGAGTTTCCGCCCGGCTCGATCAGCGCGGCCGCCGCGAGGCTGACATGCTCGGGGATTTCGTAGGCGAAACGGGTCGGAATGAGCACCTTCTCCGCCAGCGCTCCGGCCCAGCCGTCCCGGATGCCGACCTCGAACCGGTTCGGGCACACGTGATGGGTACCCGCCAGGCAGTACGCGCAGCGGCCGCACCCGAGCATCGTGTCGCCGGTGACGCGCTTGCCGATCCACTGCTCGTCTGCCGGATCGCCGACGCCGACGACGCGCCCTGCCCATTCGTGACCGAGGCGGATCGGGAAGTGCGTGTGGCCGTGCTCGATGTAGGCCATCGCACCGGTGTAGAGCTCGACGTCGGTGCCGCAGATGCCCACGCGTTCGACGTCGACCAGCAGCTGCCCCGGCGCGGCGACGGGAYCGGGCACCTCGAGCACCGCGGCCTGGCGGGGGGCGGTGACGACGAGGGCGCGCATCAGCCCGCTGCGGTCGGATCCGCGATGACGTGCTGCGTCTGAGTGCMGAGGCGGGTGATGCTGAGCGTCATGGTCTCGCCGCCGTGCAGGTACGTCGGCGGGTTCTGGCCCATGCCGACTCCGGGGGGTGTTCCGGTGTTGATCAGGTCGCCGGGCTCGAGCGCGAGGAACTGGCTCAGGTAGTGGACGATGAAGGCCGGGCTGAAGATCATCGTCGACGTGGAGCCGGTCTGGCGGCGCGTCCCGTCGACATCGAGCCACATGTCCAGCGCGAGCACGTCACCGATCTCGTCGGGCGTGACGAGCCACGGCCCGGCCGGGTTGAACGTCGGCGCCGACTTGCCCTTGGACCACTGGCCGCCTCGTTCGGTCTGCCACTCGCGCTCGCTGACGTCGTTGACGAGGACATACCCTGCGATCGCGGCGGCGGCCTCTGCCTCGTCGGCGAGGTAGGAGGCGTGGCTGCCGATCACGACGCCGAGCTCGACCTCCCAGTCGGTCTTGACCGACCGGCGGGGGATCAKGACATCGTCGTTCGGGCCGATCAGGGTGTTCGGCGACTTCGTGAACAGGATCGGCTCGGCGGGGACGGCCTGGCCAGTCTCGGCGGCGTGGTCGCTGTAGTTCAGACCGATGCACAGCAGCTGGTGCGGGCGGGCGATCGGGGCGCCGAACCGACGGTCGCCGACGGGCTCCGTGCGACCGGCGGCGACGCGTTCGGCGACGACGTCGGCAAGGCCGGCGAGTGCGCCGGAGCCGAAGAACTTCTCGTCGAAGTCCGAGACGATGTCGGAAAGGTCGACGAACGTGTCGTCGTCGACGAGCACTCCGGGGGTTTCCGAGCCGGCGGTTCCGAGGCGAACGAGTCTCATGCGAGTGCTTCCTTGTCGTTGTTCCAGTAGGGAGTGATGGTGCTGCCCGCCCAGCGCGGCACCGGCAGTCCGGTCGCGCCGACCTCGGCGAGGAACAGCGCGCCCGAGGCATCCGTCCAGTCCTTCAGGCCCTCCTGCGCGGTGGTGATTCCGAGCGTCGCGAGGTCGGGGCCGATGAAGGCGGGGCAGGATGCCTGGGTCGCATCCACGTAGACGACGTCGAGCAGCTCGCCGGTGAGGGAGTGATGACGGATGCTGGACCCGCCCCACAGCGCGACCCACAGCGTGCCGTCGGCGCCGACGGTGAGGCCGTCGGGGAGGTGCCGGAAGTCCGTGACCACGTGCACCCAGGGCTCATCGTCGTCGAACGTGCCGGGGCCGTAGGAGTGGCTCGAAACCGTGTTGGCGAGCGTGTCGACGTGGTAGATCGTGCCGCCGTCCGGGGCGAAGCCGATGCCGTTGGAGAGACCGATGCCGGTCCGCAGCGTCTCGACCGAGCCGTCCGGCGAGACGCGCAGCAGGACTTCTTCGCCGGTCGCGACGCCGAGCGCGAGGGTGCCGACGACGAATCGGCCCTGCGGGTCGATGGAGCCGTCGTTGAACCGCACCTCGCGGCGTTCGCCGAGCAGTTCGGGGCCGAACGAGATCGCGCCGTCGGTGGAGATGGTGGCCAGCCCGCGTGCGGCGGCGACGAGGAGCCCGCCGTCCTCGGCGAGGGCGACCGCTCCGGTGGTCTGGCCGAGCTCGACGGATGCGACGTCGACGATCCGTCCCTCACGCAGGGTGCCCGAGAGCACCCGGCCCTTCCAGATATCGACCCAGCGGACGAGACTGGCCCGGTCGTCCCAGATGATCCCCTCGGCGAGGTCGAACTCGGCATCGGTGGCCTGTTCAGCGGTGAAAGTGGTCATGGCTCCCGTGCGTTGGTGCGTGATGCCGCCTGTGGCATGATTCAGAATGTTAGCGGATGGTTCAATATGGTGGAAAACGAGGTTCAATGGTGAACGATCTCCGCAGTGCCGATTGGTACGAGGGAAACGACCGCAACGCCTACATCCATCGGGCCTGGATGCGCCGGGGAAACCCCGTCGAGGCACTCGACGCCACGAAGCCGCAGATCGCTATCGCGAACACTGCCTCCGATCTCACTCCGTGCAACATGCACCTCAATGAGGTCGCCGAGAGCGTGAAGCAGGGCGTCTGGGCCGCGGGCGGCGTGCCGTACAACCTGCCGGTGGTTTCGCTCGGCGAGACGCAGGTCAAGCCGACCGCGATGCTGTGGCGCAACATGGCCGCGATGGCGATGGAGGAGATGTTCCGCGCCAACCCGATCGACGGGCTCGTGCTGCTCGGTGGGTGCGACAAGACGATTCCGGCGCTGCTGATGGCCGCGGCATCCGTCGACATCCCGGCGATCGTGGTGCCTGGCGGGCCGATGCTGACGGGCCACTTCCGGGGTCAGGCGCTCGGCTGCGGCACGGACGTCTGGCGACTCAGCGAGGAAGCCCGCGCAGGGACGATCTCGAACGAGCAGTTCATGAAGTCCGAGCAGTCCATGATCCGCAGCAAGGGACACTGCAACACGATGGGCACCGCGTCGACGATGGCCGTCGTGGCCGAAGCCCTCGGCATGACCATCCCAGGTTTCGCTGGCACGCCCGCCGCGGACGCACGTCTCCTCGCGCTGTCGCACGACACCGGTCGGCTCATCGTCGACCTGGTCGCGGTCGGCCGCAGGCCCAGCGACATCATGACCAAGGACGCATTCCTCAACGCGATCATCGCGGTCGCGGCCGTCGGCGGATCGACGAACTCGGTCGTGCACCTGCTGGCGATCGCCGGGCGGCTGGGGATCGATCTGACGCTCGAGGACTTCGACGCGGCCGGCGCCGGAGTGCCGGTGCTCGCGAACCTGCAGCCCAGCGGGAAGTTCCTGATGGACGACCTCTACCGTGC
>NZ_JBFUFC010000216.1:0-6308 GCF_056403635.1 Microbacterium sp. P2_F9
CGCTGATCCCGCTGTTCGGTTCGGTGATCTTCCTGGTGATCGGCAGCGTCGTGGCCCTGTTCACGAGTCCCACCCAGGCGCTCATGTTCGCGATCGCGTATCTGATCTACATCCAGATCGAGTCGTACATCCTGAGCCCGCGCATCATGAACAGGGCGATCTCCATCCCCGGAGTGCTCGTGCTCATCGGCGCCATGGTCGGCGGCACGCTCCTCGGAGTCCTCGGCGTGCTCCTGGCACTGCCGACGATGGCGATGATCCTGCTCATCATCCGCGAGGTGTGGGTGCCGAAGCAGGACCTGAAGGTGTGACCCAAGCCGGCCGGTGGACGCCGGAGCATTGGGAAGTGAAGAAACCCCCATGCGTAGAAGCCTGCGTTGGCAGCCGCGCGCGACGCCCCGTGCGGCGCTAGCGTGAGGACCGTGCCTGAAGAGCTCGAGACCGTTTCATTCGCCTCGGCGGAGCAGTTGTGGGCGTGGCTCGATTCTCATCATGCGACGCACTCCGGCGTGTGGGTGCAGCTACAGAAGGCCGACAGTTTCGTGGCCTCAGTGAGCTTCAACGAACTGTTGGAAGCCGGCATCGCCTACGGCTGGAGCGAGAGCAGCCGACGCGGCTTCGACGCGGCATCGTACCTGCAGAAGTTCACACCAAGGCGCACGCCCGGAACGACCTCAGATCGCAATCTGAAGATCGCTGAGCGACTGGAGTCAGAAGGTCTAATGACTCCTGCTGGCCGTCGAGCACTCGGTCGATAGCGGGGCAGCGAAGGACCTGGTTGTGAGTCGGCGCGCCGCGGGTTGAGAATGGCCCGATGGTGGAGTCCACCCCACTCGACGATGGACCGTTCTTTCACGGCACGCGAGCTGAACTCAGTGCGGGCGATCAGCTGACCGCGGGGTACCCGTCGAACTACAAGCCTGCGGTGACCATGAATCACGTCTACTTCACCGCTCTGCGTGACGGGGCTGGTCTTGCGGCGGAGATCGCGGCGATGCTCGGCCCTGAGGGAGCTCGACCGCATGTCTATCTGGTCGAGCCCACCGGCCAGTTCGAGAACGATCCGAACGTCACCGACAAGAAGTTCCCCGGGAACCCCACCCGTTCGTTCCGAACGGCCGCTCCCTTGGTTGTGATCGGAGAGGTCACCGACTGGCCACGTCAGACACCCGAAGCGCTCGATGCTTGGCGTACCCGGCTGACCACCCTGCGCGAGAGCGACGCGGAGATCATCAACTGACAAGTGCATGGGCCACCCACTGAGAGCGGGGCCGCTTTCGATGAAGACAGCGACTTGGTGCTGACCACCCGGATGCTGACGCCGGACACGTGGGAAGACTTCGGAGGTCGTCGGTTCAGCCGGCGTACTCAGCTCTCACCAGGATGTCCCCTACTTCGCAGTCCAGCACTCGGCAGATAGCCGACAGTGTGGAGTAGCGGATGGCGCGAGCTCGATCGTTCTTGAGAATGGAAAGGTTCACCACCGAGACGCCGACAAGCTCCGACAGGTGCGTCAGGGTCATGGCACGTTCCTCGAGCAGTTGGTCGAGCCGACAGTGGATGCCGCTCGGGCCGTCATCATGTTCCGCTGGGGTCATACCAGCAGGTCCGTTTCGCGCTGGAGGCGGGTTCCGATTTGGAATGCTGCCGCGACGAGTGCTAGGCCGAACGCCCATCCGACCGGAGCGAGATCGAGTTGGAGCCAGAAGTAGGAAAGGACGTCGTATGCCGGCGCTGTGGAGTTGTCGCCGACGAGCTGCGCTTCGCCGAGATACTCGATGACGGATGAACGGGCGAGCGCGCCGGCAAACTGCCACCCGAGGCCTCCGACCATCACTGCAATGGCGGCCACGCCGATGCCGATTGGAAATGCACGGGCGAACGGGCGCGCGCGGACCATCGTGAAGGACAGCCATGCCACGGCCGTACTGATCGCGAGGGCGGTCACGAGCGGCAGGGTGACCTCGGCGTAGAACAGCCAGCGCGACCCCGCAGGAAGCCCAATCACTTCCATCCAGATGGACTCGTAACCGCTCGCCGCAATGTGGTCGACGCCGACAAGCAATTCCGGAGTGGTGGCACCGGCGTAGTGGAGGCCAGTCACCCGGAGCGGCTCCGCGGTAAAGATCCACGATGCGTTGCTCCACAATCCGATCAGGCAGCCCAGCGCGCTCAGCATGGCGCCAGCTCCGACGAATGAGATCACCGTTGACTCGGCGCGAGTGAGTGCTCCGCTCGCGGACCGGCGGCCTCGCACCACCAGGATGATCGTCACCGTCACCACGACCAGAACGGCAGGAATCGCAACGAGGAGGTTGGCGGGGACCGGATCCACAAATGCTCCATATCGATAACCGTTATTATCGAGAAACGATATGCGGCCATGCCGCCGGTGTCAATCGAGACACCGCTTCCACGGCTTGACGTAGCGCGCTGAGGGACCGGGTAGCGGGCGGGTGACGCACGGCGACGTGCGAGCATGGATCGATGGATCGGGCGACATTTGACCAAGCCGTGCAGAGCGAGCGACTCGAGCGCTGGCTGCACCTCGGGGCGCCGACGGGGACGACTGCAAACCAGCTTCGCCTAGTGAGAGGCGGGTCCGCTGAGGGACCGGCTTGCGGTCGGTTCGGATGACTCGAGTACGCGGAATCTCGAGTTCAACCGGCCCCGGACCGGCCCAAGCGCACTGCGAATGAGTGCGGACGGCGGCGGTTCGCAGAGTTTCGACTCGCTCGGCTCATTGCTGCCAGGGGCGAAAACCAACCCTGACCACGGAATGAAGAAACCCCCTCCTGTAGAAGCCAGAAGAGGGTTTCTGTGGCTCCGACGGGCGTCGATCCCGTGACCTCACGATTTTCAGTTCTGCGCCGGGGGTTATCGGGTCGCAGTTGGTGCTCGTTCATCCCGGGATCACGCGGGTCGAGGTGCTCATTGGTGCTCGTTGATCGTCGTCGTTTCGACGGAGTTCCCGGCACTTTCCCGGCACGGTTTCCGCAGCAGTCGGATGTCGCGGGCGCTGCTCGCACTGAACTGGCGGCCGCGAGCGCGAATCCCTCGGTCTCGGTGCCGGCGTCGTTGCGGCGCTCGAACTGAAGACGATGCATCTCACTTGAGCTCGACGCTGCCATTCCTCCACAGCGCGACGCCTGTTCGCGTTGTCCCCGTCCGCCGGATGCTGGGATGCCGGCCCTCTCTGCGAACGGGATCATCGGCGCATGGGAATCCGGTACTACGCATACGCCTTCGACGCCAACCTCGTACAGCAGGCGGTCGACGACCCGCACAGCATGCTCTCCAGCGACCCACTTGCCGATGCGTGGGGCATGGAGCCACACGCATCAGTGAGCGTCGCGACGTTCGAGCAGGTCTCGCCCAAGCGCGACATGCTGTACCTCGACAAGGCCTGGTCGGCGCTGCAGTCACTCACGCACCCGACGCCCGACAGTCCCGCTGGCTCGTCGTACCGCATGTTCGAGGGAAACGTGACGATGCACGGATTGGGCTGGGATCCGTGGGTGAGGACAATCCTGCCGGAGGAGGTGCCGGTGATTCGTGACGACCTCTGCGCGATTGACGAGTCCCGGGTGCGGGCGTGGGCGGAATCGTGGCGCAGTCCGCGCGCAGCCGACGACGAGGATGAGCTCCGGTACATCCTCGATTTCCTCAGACGAGCTCAGGAATTTGTCGAGTCGCTTGCGGCTGACGGTCGGGGAATGGTCTACCTAATCGGATGACTCCATCCCCATTGGTCGCGGTCCGTTCCAGGTGATGCGGCGTCCAGCCCAAGACGTGGCGTTACCCTTGTGCCATGAGCGGCACGAGCCAGTCGAGCTTCGCATTGCGCGAAGTAATCGAAGCGCGCCGTGCCGGGTTCGACGAGTTGCTCGCCAAGTACGCCGCAAGGAACCCGAGACTATTCGGTTCGGTCGCGCGTGGTGATGCCGTTGAAGGCAGTGACATCGACATCATTGTCGAGATGGATCCTGCTGACGGGAATCTGCTCATGCGGGCGAGCGGTCTCATGGAGGAGACTCGGGAGCTCTACGGCAGGCAGGACATCGACGTCTTTCCCGTGCAGCTTCTTAAGCGGCCGGTCTCAGAGTCGGCTCTCTCGGATTCGGTTGCCTTGTGACCCGCAGCGCCGAGCAGCGAATCCAGGACATTCTCGAGTCGATCGATCGCTGCTGCCGCTACGTGATCTCGTTGGACAGTGCGGACCCTGATCTTGTCGATATGGCTGAGGATGCCGTCGAGCGGAATCTTCAGATCATCGGTGAAGCCGTGTCCCGTCTCCCGGGGGAGATCACCGACGCTCATTCCGAGATCGCGTGGCCGCAGATTCGAGGGTTTCGGAACATCCTCGTTCACCAGTACTTCGGCGTCGACGTCGACACCGTTCGCGACGTGATCCAGACTCACCTGCCGCCCCTCGAAGCGGCGCTCCGACATCACCTCGGGGCGTAGCGGATCGGGGCACATTTCTGCCACGAATCAGACCGGGGGTCTGCGTGCAGGTCTCGAGGCCCTTCCGATTGAGTGTCTGTGAGCGCGCGACCAGAATCGTGCGGTCCTTGCGATTGGGGTGCTCCGCGCAGGGTCGCAGGTGGTGACAGGTGGCGCCCATTGGCCTCCGTTCGTCGACGCCCCGAGCGACGTCATCGAGCAGTGCCGGGAAGTTAGCCCATTTGTGCCGGGAAGCTACAGGCACTTTGCCGGCACAAATGCCGCAGTCGATGCCCTTGAGGATGCTTGAGCAGCCGAGCAACCAGGAACCATTACTTTTCGATACGTCGGAAATAGCCTCTGACCGGGCATGAAGAAACCCCCTCCTGTAGAAGCCAGAAGAGGGTTTCAGTGGCTCCGACGGGCGTCGATCCCGTGACCTCACGATTTTCAGTCGTGCGCTCTACCAACTGAGCTACAGAGCCGCGCAGCATCCTGAATCAACACGATCGCCGCGCCTAAGACGAAAGGCCCTCTCCGAAAAAAGGGCCCGTCGCTCAGAGCGACCCTGACGGGACTTGAACCCGCGACCTCCGCCGTGACAGGGCGGCACGCTAACCAACTGCGCTACAGGGCCTTGCGTATTGAATTGTAATCGGTATTTTGTGACCCCAACGGGATTCGAACCCGTGCTACCGCCGTGAAAGGGCGGCGTCCTAGGCCACTAAACGATGGGGCCAAATGAACCCCTGGCTCATCGCCTGGCGCTCACGCTTACCGACGCTCAAGCATACGCAATCGCTGTGGAATGCGCCAATCGAGGGCGCGCCCTGGCCGCGCACGGGTGATTCCGGCGCACGATAGTGGGTGCGCTCCGGCCCGAACCGGAGCAAGATGGGGCCACAGCTTCTCTTGCGCGTGTTAGCGATGTTGCTACTGTGAAAGAAGTTGTCCTGAGCCGGGAGGGATACGTGGAGCCGGATCAYGGCGTCGAGGAGTGCGACTGCGCCCCTAATGCCCGCGAACGCCGCGCCCTCTGGCCCGTGATCAGCCGGCGTGGAGCGCTGGGTCTCGGGGCTCTCGGTCTTGTGACCCTCGGCGCCTTCGCAGGCCCTCTGCTCCCGGCGGCCTTCGCCGTGGACTACCCCTCCTGGGACGACGTCCAGCGAGCCAAGTCGAACGAGGCGGCCAAGGCGACCGAGGTCACCAACATCCAGGGGTTGATCGCCGGCCTCGAATCCGAGGTCCAGCGCACCCAGGCCGCGGCACAGGTCGCCTCGGACGCGTTCTACACCGCGCAGCAGGAGTACTTCGATGCGGCGGCGCGCGCCGATCAGCTGCAGCAGCAGGCGGATCAGCAGGCTGCGACAGCGCTGGATGCCGCGAACAAGGCCGGTCGGGTGGCGGCGCAGCTCTACCGCAACGGCGGCGATGACACCTCGCTGGAGCTCTTCTTCGCCGGATCGGCCGCATCGGCGGACGATCTGCTGGCGCGACTCGGCACGATGGACCAGCTCATCGAGCGCAACCAGGCGGTCTACGCGGATGCGATCACGGCACGCGACGCCGCGCAGAGTCTCAGCGACCAGGCCGTGGTCGCTCGGGACGAGCGCGACCGGCTGCAGAAGGTTGCCGAGCAGAAGATGGTCGAAGCGCAGCAGGCAGCCGACGCGGCGCAGGCGGCGCTCGACGCCCAGCAGGCGCACCTGTCCGATCTGCAGGCTCAGCTCGCCGCGCTTCAGGACACCACAGCCCGCACCATCGCGGATTACCAGGCCGGTGTCGAGGCCGCGCGCATCGCCCGCGAGGCGGCGGCGGCGGCTGCGCGGGCCGAGGCTGAGCGTCTCGCGGCAGCGGCAGCC
>NZ_JBFUFC010000217.1:0-6299 GCF_056403635.1 Microbacterium sp. P2_F9
GCGCCGTCCCATCCTGAAACGATTCACGATCGATTGTCAATCGAACGGCGACAGTTGCAGACGAAGTCCCGCTCGCGTTATCGGATCGTGATGAAGCGTTTCAATTATCTGTTGACTGCACACCGCGCGAGCCGTACGTTACGGAAGCTGAATGGTTTCAATCACGAACCGTCCAGAATCGCAGCGCAGCGAGGGCGGACTGGACCGCCCAGCTTTTACGAGGAGGTAAAAGAATGAAGAACTCCCTTTCCCGGAGAGTGCTCACAGTCTCAGCGGGGGTGATTGCTCTCGCACTGCCGCTCGCCGCGTGCAGCGCCGGTGGCAGCGGCGACGCCAGCGACGGTGGCAAGACCGAGATCACCTACCTGACGCAGAGCGACGACGCCAACGCCAATGCGGCGAAGGCCCTGATCGCGGCGTTCGAGAAGGCAAACCCCGACATCAAGGTGGAGCTGGTGACCCAGCCGGCGGGCACCGAGGGTGACAACCTGATGAAGACCAAGCTGTCGACCGAGTCGATGGAGGACGTCTTCCACTACAACTCGGGCTCACTGCTGCAGGCGCTCARCCCCGACCAGACCCTCGTCGACCTCAGCGACCAGGAGTGGGTGAGCACCCTCACCGACGACTTCAAGAAGGTCGTCTCGACCGACAACGGTCTCTACGGTGCCCCGTGGGGCACCTCGTTCGCCGGTGCGGTGCTCTACAACAAGAAGGTCTACGAGCAGCTCGGACTCGAGGTGCCGACGACGTGGGATGAGTTCATCGCGAACAGCGAGAAGATCAAGGCGGAAGGCAACGGCGTCGCCCCGATCCTGCAGTCCTTCGGCGACACCTGGACGAGCCAGCTGTTCGTGCTCGGCGACTTCGCCAACATCAACAAGGTCGACCCGAACTGGGCCGACGACTACACGAACAACAAGGCGAAGTACGTCGACCAGCCGGCCCTCGCGGGCTTCGAGCACCAGGCGGAGGTCCTCGCCAAGGGTCTGCTGAACGAGGATTACCCCTCGATGACGAACGCACAGGCGATGGATGCCCTCGCCACCGGCAAGGGCGCCCAGTACCCGATGCTGTCGGTGACGATCGCGACGGTGCAGCAGAACGAACCGGAGAACGTCGATGACATCGGCGTGTTCGCACTTCCGGCCGCCGACGCTGCTGACACGGCGATCACCATCTGGCAGCCGAACGCGCTCTACATCGCCAAGACCACGGAGGGCGCGAAGCTCGACGCCGCAAAGAAGTTCCTGGCGTTCGCGAACTCGAAGGACGGCTGCGACGTTCAGAACTCGGCGGGTGGCGCTGCCGGCCCGTACGTGACGACGGAGTGCACGCTGCCGAGCGACGCTCCCGCCCTGATCGCCGACATCCAGGCGTACTTCGACGCGGATGCGACCGGCTCCGCGCTCGAGTTCCTCTCCCCGATCAAGGGACCGAACCTCGAGAACATCACGGTCGCGGTCGGCTCCGGCATCACCTCCGCCAAGGACGGTGCCGCGCAGTACGACGACGACGTGGTCAAGCAGGCCCAGCAGCTCGGACTCCCCGGCTGGTGATCCCGCGCCGGATCTGCTGAGATCAGGCAAACCGGGGCCGGCGGCGCACGCCGCCGGCCCCCACTCAAAGAGGAGTGAGACATGACGACGACCGTCACGCCGACCGGAGCGGCCCCTCCCGCTGCCGGGACGACCAAGCCGCCCGCCAAGCGCAAGCGCATGAAGAGCCCGTATCCGTCGTGGTTCTACATCCCCGCCGCTGTGCTGTTCATGATCTTCTTCGCGGTGCCGACGTTCGCATCGTTCTACTTCTCGCTGACCCGCTGGACGCTCTTCAACGTGCAGTTCATCGGGTTCGACAACTTCGTGCAGTTCTTCCAGGAGCCCCAGCTCGTCCAGGGCTTCGTCAACACCTTCATCTACGGCTTCGTCACCTCCGCCTCGAAGGTGGTGCTCGGGCTCGCACTCGCGCTGCTGCTGACCGGCCCGATCTTCGGACGCGGCTATCTGCGCGCCGTCATCTTCTTTCCGGTGCTGGTTTCGACGATCGGCGTCGGCCTCACCTTCAAGGCGCTGCTCGACCCGTTCCACGGCATCGTCAACAACATCCTCGGCTTCTTCCACCTGCCCGAACCCGGCTGGTACACCGACCCCAGCCTCGCCCTGCTCACGGTCGCGGGCGTGGACATCTGGAAGGGCGTCGGCATCGCCACGCTGATCTTCATGGCCGGGATCGTCGCGATCCCGCACGAGTACTTCGAAGCCGCGCGAATGGATGGCGCTGGTTCCTGGTCGATCTTCCGCAACATCACCCTGCCACTGGTGCAGCCGGCGACCGCGACCGTCATCATCCTGTCCCTGATCGGCGGCCTCCGTTCCTTCGACCTGATCTGGGCGATGACCAAGGGCGGCCCCGGGTTCACCAGCGATGTGATCGCGTCGGTCATCTACAAGCAGTACCAGGCCGGCTTCTTCGGCCTGTCCACCGCGGGAAACGTCATCCTCTTCATCGTGGTGATCGCCGTCATGCTGCCGGTGTCCTGGTTCCTCAATCGAAAGGAGACGGAGCTGTGACCCTCACCGAAGCGATCACGACCGCTGACAGCCGCGGCGGTCGCCGGCCGAAGGACGATCGGCGGCCGATGACGGTCCGCCGCTGGATGCGCAAGTACCTCGTCGGGGTCATCGCGATCGTCGTCTCGGTCGTCGTCTTCCTGGTGCCATTCCTGTTCGTGGTGCTGGAGGCCGCCAAGAACCCCAAAGAGGCCGGGCTCGTCACTTTCAGCTGGCCTACCGAGTGGCTGTTCTTCCAGAACCTCGTCGAGGTGCTCCAGAAGAACGACTACCAGGTGCTGTGGGCGTTCCTCAACAGCGCGGTCCTCACGATCGCCAGCTGCACGATCATGGTCGTGCTGGCTGCGATGGTCGGCTACATCCTGCAGCGCAAGCGCTCGAGGCTCAACCCGCTCGTCAACTTCCTCGTGCTCGCCGCGCTCATCGTGCCGCCCGCGGTGGTCCCCACGATCTGGGTGCTGCAGGGCATCGGACTGTTCAAAACCCTCCCCGGCATGATCCTCATCGAGGCCACGTTCGGGCTCGCGTTCTGCGTGCTGCTCTTTCGCGCCTTCGTCGCCAGCATCCCGAAAGAGCTCGACGAAGCCGCGATCATCGACGGCGCGGGGCCCCTCCGACTGTTCTTCGGGGTCGTGCTCCCGCTGCTGCGACCCGTCATCGTCACGGTGATCGTCGTGCAGGCCGTGTTCGTGTTCAACGACTTCCAGGGACCGCTGTACTTCCTTCCGGGCAACGACAACCCGACGGTTCAGCTCGGGCTCTACAACTTCCAGAGCCAAGCGGTGAGCCAGTTCAACCTGCTGTTCATGTACATCCTGCTCACCACGATCCCGATGCTGATCATGTACATCTTCTTCAACCGGCAGATCGTCGCGGGAATGACCAGCGGAGCCGTCAAGGGGTGAATCGTGTCCGGCTCACCAGAACTCCGCGGGGATGGTCTTGCGAAGCCAGGCCAGTTCGTTGTCGCGGATGAAGATCGAGAGCGCCTGATCGGGGGTCAGGTCGTCGCCGAGCCATCCGTCCAGCATCGTCATGAGCACGCGCGCGTTCTCGATGCCCGGATCGGCCACGACCTGTCCCCACACCTCGACGAACCCGTCTGGGCTGGGAACGGCGCGGACGAGCTTCGAGATGTACTTCGGCCCCTGCATGAGGGTGTGATCGGCCGCGAGTGCGGCCCTGGCTGCGGCCAGAGCGAGGTGGAGGCCGGCATGACGACGCAGGAACTCATCCTCGCGCTCGACCGCCTGCTGCAGGAAGTACCCGCCGTAGAGGCGCGCCTGGGCGACGTGCGAGCGGACGCGGTCCGCCCAGGCCTCGTCGGGGAGGGTCGTGATCCGCTCGATGACCTGATCGAGGCCATCGACCCGGCTGAACGCGATCCGAGCGCCGAGGAACGAAGCCCGGGTCGGATCGTCGGCGCCCTGCGCAGCTGCCTCGAGGTAGGACAGGCTCGCGAGCTTGATGTCGATGTACGAGCCGGGATAGTCCAGGTCCCACCGGTCGACCCAGGCGAACCGATCGGCGGCGGATGCCTCGGCAAACCGCTCCTCGTCGACGACGAGGTAGACATCGACATCCGAATCCACCCGCTCGCGTCCCTGCGCGACGGAGCCGACCACCACCACGGCGAGCGTTCCCGGCGCGTCGCGCACCGACTCCAGATACGCCGCCAACGCCCGCTCGTGCTGCTCCATCGCGGCTCCCTCGCGTCGTCGATCGGCGCGTGCGCGCCGGCTGAAACGCTACCGGGAACGGCCCGCGACTTGCGAAATCACCGCGTTTCCCCTCATAATGAAACGATTCATTTTTCCCCGCGCACACGCCCCGCACGAAGAGGACCTCGATGACGAGCAACGCCCCGACCCGCGTCTGCTTCCAGCTGCAGATCGCGCCCGAGCTGCTGGACGAGTACATCGCCCGGCACACGCCGGTGTGGCCAGACATGCTCGCCGAGATCGCCGCCGCCGGCCGGCGCAACTATTCGCTGTTCCTCGCCGACGCCGGGCGCCTCATCGGCTACTACGAGACCGACGACGATGCGGCCGCGCAGGCGTACCTCGCGGCATCCCCCGTCGCTGCCCGCTGGGAAGCCGAGATGGGCCGGTTCTTCGTCGGCCTCGACGGCCGGCCCGACCAGGCGGCCACCCCCCTCACCGAGATCTTCCACCTCGAGTCCCAGCTCGAAGCCTCCGTCCCCCTCAATGAAGAAAGCGACGCATCGTGAGCATCCTCTCCCCCGACGTCCAGTCCACGCTCGCCCAGCAGGGCATCGAGCTGCCCTCGTGGGCGTTCGGCAACTCCGGCACCCGGTTCCGGGTGTGGACGACCGGCGGCACCCCGCGCGATCCCTTCGAGAAGATCGCGGATGCCGCGGAGGTCAACCGCGTGACGGGGCTCGCCCCGAGCGTCGCGCTGCACATCCCGTGGGACAAGGTCGAGGACTACAGCGCGCTGCGCCACCACGCCGAAGACCTCGGCGTGCAGCTCGGCACGATCAACTCCAACACCTTCCAGGACGAGGACTACAAGTTCGGCGCCCTCACCCATGAGGACGACCGGATCCGCCGCAAGGCGATCGACCACCACATCGAGTGCGTCGACGTCATGGACGCCACCGGTTCGCGCGACCTGAAGATCTGGCTCGCCGAGGGCTCGAACTACCCGGGCCAGACCGACATGCGCGCCCGCCAGGATCGCCTGAACGACTCGCTCCGCCAGGTCTACGACCGCCTCAGTGGCGAGCAGCGGCTCGTGCTGGAGTACAAGTTCTTCGAGCCGTCGTTCTACCACACCGATGTTCCGGACTGGGGAACGTCCTACGCGCAGGTGGCGACGCTCGGTGACCGCGCGATGGTCTGCCTGGACACCGGCCACCACGCGCCCGGCACCAACATCGAGTTCATCGTCATGCAGCTGCTGCGCCTCGGCAAGCTCGGCTCGTTCGACTTCAACTCCCGCTTCTACGCCGACGACGACCTCATCGTCGGCGCGGCCGACCCGTTCCAGCTGTTCCGCATCATCGTCGAGGTCATCCGCGGCGGCGGACTCAACAACCCGGACGTCGCGTTCATGCTCGACCAGTGCCACAACATCGAGGCGAAGATCCCCGGCCAGATCCGCTCCGTCCTGAACGTGCAGGAGATGACGGCTCGCGCGCTGCTGATCGACCAGGACGCGCTCGCCGCCGCGCAGTCGGCGAACGACGTGCTCGCCGCGAACGCCGTGTTCATGGACGCGTTCTACACCGACGTCCGCCCGGCCCTGGCCGAATGGCGTGAGTCGCGCGGACTCCCGGCCGACCCGATGGCCGCGTTCGCGGCATCCGGCTACCAGCAGAAGATCGAAGCCGACCGCGTCGGCGGCGTGCAGGCCGGCTGGGGAGCCTGATGACCGCAGCGGCCGAGAACCGGACGCTCGACGATCCGCACGGACCCCTCGGCGTCCGGATCTACACCCCCGATGCGCCTTCGGGTTCAGGACTCGTCTGGCTGCACGGCGGCGGCTTCGCCGGCGGCGACCTGGACATGCCCGAGGGCGACTGGGTCGCCCAGCAGTTCGCCGACCGCGGCATCGTCGTCGTCTCGGTCGACTACCGCCTTGCCCCGCTGCCGCAGGTGTGGGCCGATGCGATGGGCGTCGAGCGGCCGGAGGGCGGCTCGCACTACCCGGTCGCCTCCGAAGAGGCCGCCTTCGCGTTCGAGTGGGCGAGCGGGTCTGGAC